>CADCTB010000142.1:1409-19876 GCA_902805665.1 uncultured Acidimicrobiales bacterium | reverse complement strand
TGGTCACCGCAGTGGTCACCGGCGGAGTGGTGACCGCAGTGGTCACCGGCGGCGTGGTGACCGCAGTGGTCACCGGCGGCGTGGTCACCGCAGTGGTCACCGGCGGCGTGGTCACCGCAGTGGTCACCGGCGGAGTGGTCACCGCGGTGGTCACCGGCGGAGTGGTCACCGCGGTGGTCACCGGCGGAGTGGTCACCGCAGTGGTCACCGGCGGAGTGGTCACCGCGGTGGTCACCGGCGGAGTGGTCACCGCGGTGGTCACCGGCGGAGTGGTCACCGCGGTGGTCACCGGCGGAGTGGTCACCGCGGTGGTCACCGGCGGAGTGGTCACCGCAGTAGTCACCGGCGGAGTGGTCACCGCAGTGGTCACCGGCGGAGTGGTCACCGTCGGCGTGATGACGGTGGGGGTCGTCACCGGGGGAGTCGTGACGGTGGGGGTCGTCACCGGGGGAGTCGTGACGGTGGGTGTCGTCATCTGCGGGGTGGTGACCGTGGGAGCGTCGAGTACCTGCGGGATGGTCACCGCGGGAGCGCCCAGCGGCGGCGCGGTGACCGTCGGCGTGGTGACCGTGGGAGGGTCCAGTACCTGCGGGATGGTGGCTGCCGTGGTCACCGGCGGGATGGTGACCGTGGGGGCGTCGAGCGGCGGGGTGGTGACCGGCGGCGTCGTCAGCGGCGGAACGGTGACCGTGGGGGCGTCGATTGGCGGGGTGGTGACCGGCGGCGTCGTCAGCGGCGGAGCGGTGACCGCGGGAGCGCTGACGGGCGGCATGGTGAGTTGCGGCGTCGTCAGCGGCGGAGCGGTGACCGTGGGGGCGTCGAGTGGCGGGGTGGTGACCGGCGGCGTCGTCAGAGGCGGAGCGGCGACCGCCGGTGCGCTGACGGGCGGGGTGGTGAGCTGCGGCGTCGTCAGCGGCGGAGCGGTGACCGCGGGGGCGTCGAGTGGCGGGGTGGTGACCGGCGGCGTCGTCAGCGGCAGCACGGCGACCGCGGGAGCGCTGACGGGCGGGGTGGTGAGCGGCGGCGCCGTCAGCGGCGCCCCGGCGACCGTGGGAGCGTCGAGCGGCGGGGTGGTCACGGGCGGCGGGGTCAACGGCGGAGCGGTGACCGTGGGGCTGCCAAGGGGCGACGTCACAGCCCCCGGTGCGGTGCTGTCAGCCGAGACGGTCGGGACCGTACCGACCCTCGAGGACGGCCGCGAGCCCGGTTCCAGCTGCGCAGCTGGAAATGCCGAGAGGGGGGCGAACGGTGCGGGACTAGAGCCGACGATTGCCGCATCTCCGACGGCAGGCAGGGAGGAGCCGCCGGCGGCGACCGTCGACGGCGCGACCATTCGTGGTCCGCCGCCGCCCGTTCCAGGTACAAGGATTCCTCCGAGGCCTGGTTGACCGCCGACGTCGCCGGGAACTACAAGCCCAGGCGGTGCGGCGTGGCCGACAGAGGCGCTGGCGGGGGCTGCAGCGGCTTCGGCGGCCGTGGCGTCGGGCTTCAGGGCCAGCGAAGAGGCTCCGATCGCCATAGTGCCGGCAGCGAGACCGGCGACCACCCGTTGCACGACCGGGGACTGGCCGACACCCTGGAGGAGCTCGATGACCGTGGGATTGGAGGCGACGGTCGCCAGATGGGTGCCGAGCGTGCCTGAGCGCACCAGGGCGTCCGGACCGACCTCGACCGCCCGCAGGACGGGATCCGAGACCGGCCTCGTCCTCGTCCGGCGGAATACCCGGCTGAGTCCGGGAAAAGCCAGGATGGGGAACAAGCGGCGACGCCGCGACACGCCGGCATCAGCGAGCTGCTCGATCCGCATCCGGCACGGAACGCACTCCCTCAGATGTGCGTCGACCTCGGCCACCGACGCCTCGGCCAATCGACCCTCGAGGTAGCGACCGAGATGCTGGACCGTGGAACGGCATCCGAGGTCGACGGCGCCGGAGAGGTGGGCCTCGACGTAGCTGCGCCAGAGGCGACCTCGAGCACGCACCGCTATCTGCGCCACGTTGTTCGGCGTGAGCCCCAACGCCTCGGCCGCCTCCTGGGCGGGCACCCGCTCCACGTCGACGAGCCAGAGCACCGATCGAGACCGCTGAGGCAGGTGATTGAAGGCCTCGAGGACATAGCGTTCGTCCTCCGAGGTGACAACCGAGTCGGCCGGGCCGCGCCCGGCGCTCACGCTGTCGAACGACTCGATCTCGTCGGTGGACTGGACACGTCGGCGCTGGCGCACCTTGTCGATGGCCACATGGCGCACAGTCGTGCGCAGGTACGACCGGAAGGACGATCGGTGGCGAAGCCCGCTCGATGCCAGCACGCCGAAGACCTTGGTGAACGCCTCTGCCGCCGCGTCCCGGGCGTCCTCCTCGTTCCTGGTGACCCGCTCAGCGACGCGCGTCGCGTAGAGCTGGTGGCGTCGATACAGCTCGTCGAAAGCAGCCAGCTCTCCCTCGGCGGCGGCTGCCACCAGCGCGTCGTCTGACGCCGACTGCCAGGAGAATGCGTCGAATGCTGTCGTCATAGCCGTCTCGTGGTCGCCGTGACTCTGCCTCCTGGGCAGGCTAGCCGAGCGAGGGGGTCCCGACGGCGAGATCGTGGGTACCTAGCCGGGTGAGGAGGCGTCGGCACCACACCGCTCTACCCCGAGGTAAACGGTGTCCCGTTTGCTCGGCCAGACCGCCCCCGCGGCGGGCTCGAGTGCCGGCCAAGAGCGGGACCGTGTCGACAGCAGACGCGTCCGACGCCCCGAGCCGTGTGCTATAAGACATAGAGGGAGCGGGCGGATTCGGAGGCTCCCCAGCCCCTCCGGCCGCTCGCTTCCCCGTACGCGACAACGCAGTTGGCGTCTCTTCGTCCCCACCGCCGACCGGCATTCCCTGGGGCTATGCCCACGGAAAGCCCCCCAGCTCGGCCCGAAGAGACGCCAACTGCCCTACTAAGACGGCGCAAACCGCGGTTTATGACGCGGTGGAGCCGAAATGTTTGGGGGTTTTTACCTATGGCAACCACGATCCGAGGTGATCCGGCGCTCGCCCCGGCTGCATGCCCCAGCGCCCCCTGGCGCGTGCCTGTCTAGAGTGCGGCGTTACATGGGGAGCCCGCGAGGAGGTCGACAGTGAACGACAGCCCGAGCCAGTCGCCGGATAGTGACGCGTTCGGCGCCGACCGGCTCGCCCTCCATCTTCTCGGCGCCACCCAGGCCGCCGCCCTAGCCTGCGTCCCGTGGGTCGGCCGTGGCGACAAGGAGGCTGCCGACGGCGCAGCGGTGGCCGCCATGCGTGAGGTGCTGGGAACGGTGCCGGGCACGGGGCGGGTGGTGATCGGCGAGGGCGAGAAGGACGAGGCGCCCATGCTGTTCACCGGTGAGGAGGTCGGCGACGGCAATGGCCCGGCGTTCGAGCTGGCCATCGATCCGTTGGAGGGCACCGACTACTGCGCCAGCGGCCTCGACGGCGCCATTTCGGTCCTGGCCGCAGGCCCGCGGGACTCGATCTGGGCCACCTCGGGCTACTACATGGACAAGCTCATCGTCGGGCCGGCCGCCAAGGGCACGATCGACATCAACGCCCCGGTCGACCAGACCCTCGAGCGGGTGGCCAAGGCGCTGGGCAAGGAGGTCAGCGACCTGGTGGTCGTCGTCCTCGACAAGCCTCGCCACGAGGAGGTCATCGCCCACATCCGTGAGAAGGGAGCCGGCGTCCTGGCGGTCCCGGCCGGCGACGTCATGGGCTCGCTACGCGTGCTGTTGCCCGACGGCGGTGCCGATCTGGCCCTGGGAGTCGGCGGGACGCCCGAAGGGGTGATCACGGCCTGCGTGACCCGGCTTCTCGGCGGTGACATGCAGGCGAAGCTCGCCCCGCAGAGCGACGACGAACGGTCCGGCATCGAGGCGGACGGTGTCGATCTCGACCAGGTGCTGACCGTCGAGAACCTGGTCAGCAGCGACGACTGCGTCTTCCTGGCCACGGGCATCACGTCGAACCCGCTCCTCCCCGCACCCGAGGAGACTCCGTGGGGCTGGCGCACCCACTCCTTCATGGTCACCCCCCGGCACCCCGGCCTTTTCGTCAGGGCGCTCGCCCGGCTGCAAGGGTAGAAGCGCATGCCGGAGATCCCCCAGACGCCGCGCACCGATCCGCGCGTGCTGTCCCTGGTTCTCGCCGGGGGCGCGGGCAAGCGGCTGGCCCCGCTCACCGCCGACCGGGCCAAGCCCGCGGTCCCCTTCGGCGGCCACTACCGGCTCGTGGACTTCGTGCTCTCCAACCTGGCCAACGGGGGCTACCTCAAGATCATCGTGCTCACCCAGTACAAGAGCAACAGCCTGAACCTGCACATCGCCCGGACCTGGCGGCTGTCCACCCTGCTCGGCGCGTACGTCAGCCCGGTGCCGGCCCAGATGCGCAGTGGCCCCCGGTGGTTCTCGGGCTCGGCCGACGCCATCTACCAGAACCTCGAGCTGATCGCCGAGGAGCAGCCCGACTACATCTGCGTCTTCGGCGCCGATCACATCTACCGGATGGACCCCCGGCAGATGGTCCAGCAGCACATCGACACCGGGGCGGGGGTCACGGTGGCCGGCATGCGGGTGCCCATCGACCAGGCCAGCGCGTCGGGCGTGATCGAGCCGGGCGAGGGCACGCTGATCCGAAGCTTCAAGGAGAAGCCGTCGGACCCCCAGGGCCTTCCCGACGATCCCGACCGGGTCTTCGCCTCCATGGGCAACTACGTGTTCACGGCCAAGACTCTCGTCGATGCGGTCACGGCCGACATCGCCGACGACGACTCCGAGCACGACGTCGGCGGCAACCTCATCCCCATGCTGGTGGAGCAGGGCGAGGCCCACGTCCACGACTTCACCGACAACCGGGTGCCGGGCGAGACCGAACGCGACCACGCGTACTGGCGCGACGTAGGAACGCTCGACGCCTACTACGACTCCCACATGGACCTCGTCGCGCCGGAGCCGACCTTCAACCTCTACAACCACAGCTGGCCGATCTACACGTCGGCGCCGACCCTCCCGCCCGCCAAGTTCGTCGTCGGCGGCGCAGATGGCACCGGCCGGGTGCTCGACTCCCTGGTGTGCTCGGGGGCCACCGTCACCGGCGCGAACGTCGAGGGATCGGTGATCTCGCCAGGGGTCGTCGTCAACCCCGATGCCACCGTTGAGCGGTCGGTGCTGATGCACAACGTGGTCATAGGCGAGGGCGCGGTGGTGCGCAACGCAATCCTCGACAAGAACGTCGTGGTGCCACCCGGCACGACGATCGGCGTGGACCACGACGCCGACCGCAAGCGCTTCACCTTGTCGGACAACGGCGTCGTGGTCATTGGCAAGGGCGAAGAGATCTCATTCGACAACCGCGATCAGGGGTAGGACATGACGGACAAGCAGGTGAACATCCAGCGTGAAGGCGGGGGTGAGGCGGCCAACGGCGCCCGCCGGCCGATCATGCTGGCCATCGCAGGTGACAGCGGCACGGGGAAGACCACCCTTACCGCTGGGCTGGTGGAGGCGCTCGGCCGCGATCGCATCACTTCCGTCGCGGCCGACGACTACCACCGCTACGACCGCCAGGAGCGCAAGGAGCTCCCCTTCACCCCGCTGAACCCGAAGTGCAACTACATGGACATCATGGACCAGCACTTCCACCATCTCTCGATGGGCAATCCCATCCTGAAGCCGGTCTACGACCACGACACCGGCGAGCTCGGTCGCCCGGAATACATCGAGCCCCGTGAGTTCGTGATCGTCGAGGGCCTCCTCCCCCTCCACACCAAGAAGTCGCGGGCGTGCTTCGACATCAAGGTGTACCTCGACCCGCCGGAGGACATCCGCATCGCCTGGAAGCTGCGCCGCGACACCACCAAGCGGGGCTACACCGAGGACCAGGTCCGCGACGACCTCAAGAAGCGGGAGCCCGAGTCGGTCGAGTTCATCCGCCCGCAGCGGGCCGACGCCGACATCGTGGTGCGCTTCGCCCCCATCGAGGAGCGGGGCGAGACGGCGGAAGACCCCCTCAGCGCCTACCTCCTCCTCCGCCCGACGATCAGCCACCCCGACCTCACCAAGATCCTGGACGAGGACGTGAAGGAGGGCATGCACCTCAAGCTGCGGCGAGACGACGACGGCAAGCCGGTCGACTCGGTGCACATCCACTCCTACGCCGACCGGGAAGACACCAGGAAGGTGGAGGAGGCAATCTGGGCCGAGCTCGGTGTCGACGTGCCGGTGCCCGAGTCGCTCGGCCGGATCGACCCCGAAACGCGCGACGAGCCGCTCGCCCTCACCCAGCTCATCCTGCTCTACCACATGATCCAGGCCGCCCAGTCGGCCACCGACTGAGCGGGAGAGGACAAAGAGGTGTCCGGCGAGGTCGCCGCAGGGGCCGGCGACGACCCGCTGGTCATCGTCGCCAACCGCGGTCCGGTGCAGCACAAGTGCGCGGACGGCGAGCGCACCGCGGAGCGGGGCAAAGGAGGGCTGGTCACCGCTCTCTCCGGCCTGGCCGGCCACTTCGACGGCGCCGTGTGGGTCTGCGCCGCGCTCAGCGACGAGGACGTCGCCGTGACCCGCGAGCACGACGGGGCGGCGTTCGACCTCGAGGGCGACGGCCCCTCACTACGTGTCCGCATGCTGGAGCTCGACCCCGAGGCGCAGCACAAGTTCTACGCCGTGATCTCCAATCCCCTGCTCTGGTTCATCCAGCACTACCTCTGGGACCTGAGCGATTCGCCGAACATCACCCGGCACGAGATCGACGCCTTCGACAACGGCTACGTGCCGGTGAACGACCAGTTCGCCGATGCAGTTGCCGAGGAGATAGAGGCGCTCGGCGGGCGGGCCACGGTCATGCTCCAGGACTACCACTTCTATCTGGTGGCGGAGCGCATCCGCGCCCGGTGCCCGGACGCATTCCTGCACCACTTCATCCACATTCCCTGGCCCCACCCGGACGCCTGGAAGGTGTTGCCCCCCGGCATGCGGGAGGCGCTGTTCAACGGCGTGCTGGGCAACGACGTCGTTGCCTTCCACTCGCGGTTCTACGCCCGCAACTTCCTCCTCTGCTGCCAGGAGCTGCTCGGGCTGCGGGTCGACCTCGACACCTACACCGTCGAGGTCGGAGACCGCACGGTGGCCACCCGCTGGCATCCCATCTCGGTGAACCCGGATGAGCTCGAGACGGCCGCCGAGTCACCGGCCGTCGCTGAGCATGTCGAGCGGCTGGGTTCCGAGCGGCGCGAGCACATGGTGCTGCGGGTCGACCGGGCCGACCTGAGCAAGAACATCCTGCGGGGTTTCCGAGCCTTCGACACCATGCTCGACGACCATCCCGAACTGGCCGAGAAGGTGACGTTCCTCGCCCTGTTGCAGCCCAGCCGCGAGGACGTCGCCCAGTACGTCGACTACCTCGACAAGACGAAGAAGCTCGTGGACGAGGTCAACGGCAAGCACAGGACGGACGGCTGGCTCCCGATCCACCTCGACCTCGATGGCGACTTCGACCAGGTCCTCGCCGCCTACAAGCTCTTCGACGTGCTCGTCGTCAATGCCGTGTTCGACGGCATGAACCTGGTGGCCAAGGAGTCGGTCCTGGTCAACGAGCGCAACGGCGTGCTGGCGCTGTCCGAGAACACCGGCGCCTTCGAGGAGCTCGGCAAGCACGCCGTCACCCTTCATCCGTTCGACATCCAGCAGCAGGCCGATGCCCTGTTCTCCGCACTCACCATGGATCCCGAACAGCGCCGGGAACGGTTGGAGTCCTGCGCCGCCATTGTCCGCGAGAACGACATCGCCAAGTGGCTCAACGAGCAGCTCCGCGACGTGCGCCGCTTCGGCGAGCGCGAGCCCAAAAAGGCGTGAGTCGGTAACCGCTCGCCCGGACAAGGTGCATCATCGAGGGATGCCCACGGATCTGCTCTACCTCCGGGATTCCTCGCAGCGCTCCTTCGAAGCCACCGTCGTCGAGGCCGACGAGACCGGTGTGGCGCTCGACAGGACCGCCTTCTACGTCACGGGGGGCGGCCAGCCCCACGACACCGGTGTCCTCAGGTGGGACGGCGGGGAGGCGCTGGTCACCGACGTCCGCAAGAGAGGTGACACCGCCTGGCACACGCTCGACGGTGCCGTACCGGCGGTGGGCGCAGCCGTGACCGGAGAGATCGACTGGGACCGCCGCCACGCCCTCATGCGCACGCACACCGCGCTGCATGTCCTGTGTGGGGTCATCTGGAACACATGGGGCAAGGCGGTGACCGGTGGCGACATGCAGCCGCTCGCGGCCCGGATGGACTTCGAGTTCGACCCCCTGCCGCAGGGCTTCGCCGCCGACGTGGAGGAGAGAGTGAATGCCGAGCTGGCTGCCGGCCGGCCTGTGGAAGTGTCGTTCCTCCCACGCGAGGAGGCACTCGGGGACGCAGACCTCATCCGCACGAAGGTCAGCCTCATCCCCGAGACGGTTCCGGAGGTGCGAGTGGTCGACATCGTCGGCTTGGACAAGCAGGCCGATGGCGGTACCCACGTCGCCAGCACCGACGAGGTCGGCCGCATCCGGGTCGTCAAGACCGAGTCCAAGGGCAAGGGCAACAAACGCATCCGCATCGAGGTCCTCGACAGCTAGCGGTGCGAGCCGTGCGGCGTGCCGGAATGGTTTCCGCCGCCGGCGATCGGGGGACCGACGTCGACGGTGAACGCCGCCGTGCGTACGGTTCCCCGGTGGCTGAAGTCGAAGAACAGCCGGTAGGTGCCGGCAGACGGCGCGCTCACTGCGAAGGCCACCTCACCGGGCACCGAGCGTTCCTCGAGCGGATGGACGTGCAGGTAGGCCAGGTCCGACGATCGGATGGCCACGAGGTGCCCGAGGGCTCCGAGGTAGGGCTCGAGATCGGCCACTGGAGCACCGTTCCGAAGCACGGTGAGGGTCACGGTCCCCTCTCCCTCCGCCACCGGCGCACCGGTCAACTCGACCTGGTAGCCGTCGACGATGGCGGTCGGCAGCTTCGGTGGCAGCGCCTCGGGCCGGTGCTCTCCGGGAACGAGGACGTCGTGGCCGAGCGTGAGCTCAGGACCATCGGCAGCGGCGAAGTCGGCGAAGACCCGGTACGGGCCGGGGGCCATCGGGTCGAGGCCGACCCGCCACGTGCCGTCACCGCCAAGGTCGGGGTGGACGTGGCGGAACACCGTCAGGTCCCGGCTGACCACGATGAGGTGCAAGGCCCGTTCGTGGCGATCCCGGTACTCGGTCACGGCCCGGCCGTCGACGCCGAGGACACGGAAGCGGAACTCCGCCGGCACCTGCGGCTCCACCGATGGGGTGAGGACGTCGAGGGTGTATCCCTGTTCGGAGCTGCTGAGACCCTTCACCGCAACTGCCTCCTTCTGATCGGACGGGCGCCCTTCGCCGTCGTTCGCTCCGTTCCAGACGCTGAGCCCGAGCGCCACGCCGACGGCGACGATGGCGGCCAGGCCGGCGGCGAGCCGCCGGTGGCCGTTGCGACCGCCCGGCCGGCCCCCTGCCGGGCCCGGCGAGGAAGGTGGGGACTCGGCTTTCCTGCCGGGTCGCAGGTCCACCCTCCGCAGCAGCTGGGCGTTGAGCGCCACGACCACCGTTGAGGCGCTCATCAACACGGCCCCCACCGCCGGAGGGAGGGTGAGGCCGGCCCAGCTCAGGACCCCGGCGGCCAGGGGGATGGCGACCACGTTGTAACCCGCAGCCCACCCCAGGTTCTGCAGCATCTTGCGGTAACTCGCCTGGGACAGCTTGATGACCGAGGTCACGCCGCGCGGGTCGTTGGAGGCCAGGACGACACCCGCCGACTCGATGGCGACGTCAGTGCCGGCCCCGATGGCCAGGCCGACGTCGGCCCGGGCCAGCGCCGGGGCGTCGTTCACTCCGTCGCCCACCATGGCCACGCTGAGCCCACGTGCCTGGAGCTCGGACACCACCCGGTCCTTGTCCTCGGGAAGGACCTCGGCGAACACCTCGTCGACACCCAGCTCGCCGGCCACCGCGTCGGCCACCTGGCGGGCGTCGCCGGTGATCATGACCACCCGCTTTCCCAGAGCTTTGAGCTCGGCGACGGCCTGCTGGGCTTCGGGACGCACCTCGTCCTCGAGAGACAGCGCGCCCAGCACCGAGTCAGCGCTCACGAGGTAGAGCACGGCCGCGCCTCTCCGCTCCCATTCGGCGGTGGGCCCGGCCAGCTCGGCGGGCACCCGGAGCTGGCGCTCCCGCATGAGGGCGGGGCCGCCGACCGCGTAGCGCGTGCCGTCGACGGTGGCCTCCACGCCCCGTCCGGTGATCGAGCGGAACTCCGAGGCCGGCCTGCGGGTGGTGCGTTGGCCGGCGGCGGTAACGATGGCCCGGGCGAGGGGGTGCTCGGAGTCCGACTCCACCGCCCCGGCCAGCGCGAGCACCTCGTCGTCGCCGAGTCCGGCGCCGGCCACACCGGTGACCACGTGGGCCCCCTTGGTGAGGGTGCCGGTCTTGTCGAACAGCACGGCGTCGATGGTGCGCATGCGCTCGAGGGCCAGGCGGTCCTTGACCAGGATGCCGGCCCGGGCGGCGAGCGCAGTCGAGAGGCTGATCACCAGCGGGATGGCCAAGCCAAGGGCGTGGGGGCAGGCGATGACCAGGACGGTGACGGTGCGGACCACGGCGTCGTTGGTGCTCCCGAAGGCGGCCCATGCCCCGAAGGTGAGGACACCTGCGCCGGCGGCGACAAAGAAGAGGAGGGCGGCGAAGCGGTCGGCCAGGGCCTGGGCCCGGGAGCGGCTGGCCTGGGCCTGGGCCACCAGGCGCTGGATTCCGGCAAGCGCGGTGTCGGCCCCGACCGCCTCGACCCGGACCCTGATGGAGGAATCGGTGGCCACCGTTCCGGCCACGACGCGGTCGCCGGGCCCCTTGGCCACCGGGCGGGACTCGCCGGTGACCATGGACTCGTCGACCTCGGCCTGGCCCTCGACGATCTCGCCGTCAGCCGGCACCCGGGCACCGGAGCGCACGAGCACCACGTCGCCCTGGGCGAGCAGGTCGAGGCTCACCGTCTCGACGCCGCCGTCGTCCGTCACCCGCTCGGCCTCGTCGGGCAGCAGCTCGGCCAGCGCGGCGAGGGCGCCGCGAGCCTGGCCGATGGCCTTCATCTCCTGCCAGTGGCCGAGCAGCATGATCGTGATCAGCGCCGCAAGCTCCCACCAGAAGTCGAGGTCGAACAGGTCCAGGCTGGTGGCCGCGGAGGCGCCGAACGCCACGGTGATCGCCATGGCGATGAGCAGCATCATCCCCGGCTGGCGGGACCGCGCCTCGCTCAGGCCACCGGTGAGGAACGGCCAGCCGCCGTACAGGAAGACGACGGTGCCGAGCACCGGGCCGACCATCCCGTCGCCGGGAAAGTCCAGGTGGTAGCCGAACCAGTCCTGGATCATGTGGGCGGTGATCACGATGGGCACGCTCAGCAGCAGGCTCCACCAGAAGCGGCGGCGGAACATGGCCACGTGATCACCATGGCCCCCGTGCTGGCCGTGGCCGGAGTGCCCCTCAGCGTCGGCGCCGGCGTCATGGCCCCCGTGGCCCCGGTGCCCCTCGTGGTCGTTGGTTTCATGGCTCCGATGGGCGGGGGCCGCCTGCGTCTCGTCCCCCGTCGCATCGCTTCCGTGGCTGCCGTGGGTTCTCGTGTCCATGGTGCGCCTCCTCTCCTACCCCTAGGGGGTATCTAAACCATACCCCCATGGGGTATCGCCGTCAAGAAGAACGACATCCCATTCCCGACGGCTGCTCGCGACCTGAAGGAAGCATCCGCAGATGCACTGTCACGCGACTGTTCCTCTGCTGGCATCCCGGCTGGGAGGAAGCTGCACTGCGCTGAAGGGGAACACGTCCAGTGGTCGCCGCCCGGGCCGCTCCTGGGATCAGGACTGGATACTCCAGAGAGCCTTGTCGTCGGGGTGAGGTTCGTAGGCGCAGAACAAGCCGGTCCGCACCCGCCGGTCGAGAACCGCGCCCGACTCCGGCAGCGCGTCGCGGAGCGTGGCGATCGCGGCACGTAGCGCCCTGGTGACGTTCAGACGGGCCTTCTCGGCGGCCGATGAAGCCTTGCGCTCCCGCCCGCCGAGCCCGAAGGCGCGGGCCAGCTCGGCTACCAGCGCGTCCAGCTCGGCCTGCTTGGCCGCGGCGCGGTCGTCGTCCTCTGCGTCGAGTGCCTCCTCGACGTCGTCCCGGAGCTCGGCGACCCGTCTGCGGTAGGCGTCGCGGCTGCGGGCGTCGAGGAGGGCGCCGGCATCACCGAGCCGGCGCCTGTCGACCCCGCTCTCCGACACCCCCTCGACCAGGTCGACGAGGTCGAGGGCGTGGCGCTCCGCCCCCGGACGGGCGATCAGGTCGGCCAGGTAGGCCAGGCCCTTGGTGTGCCGGAGACGGGCGGTGGTCTCCCCACACGTGGCTGTCCACCAGGATCCGTCCCGGTGGAGCGTGGCGACCCGGCAGTCGACGCCCGGTTCCCGTGCGTTCGTCTCCATGCCGAGGCGGCCGAGCAAGGACCGGTCTTCGGGGGCCAGCTCGACGTCGAGCCGGGCCAGCAGAGCTGCGGCGGCGCGTGCCTCGACCACGGCTGCGGAGCGGTCGCCGTCTGATTCGAGCTGGCGGGCCAGATCCAGGTGCAGCCTCGCCCGGAGGTGAGGTAGCCGGGCATCGGTCAATCCGTCGAGGCCGTCCTGCAGTGCCTTGACCGCACCGGCACCGTCGCCGAGGGCGCAGCGCACGTGGGCCCGCAAACGGGCGGATTCGGCTACGAGGGTGGGCAGGCCGAGACCGGCAGTGCGGACGTCGAGCTCCGCCGACGACTCGGCCGCCTTGGCGACGTCGCCGCGCCCGAGCTCGGCCTCGACCAGCACCCCCAACAGCGACGCGGCCCGGACGCGGTCGTCGCCCATGTAGCGCAGCGCCCTGCGGGCCGTTGCGCACGCCAGCTCGTGGTCGCCCCGGGCCAGGTAGAGCCGGGCGGTGGGGACGAGCGCCTGGAAATGATCGTCGCGCCCGAGCAGCAGTGCTTCGGCTTCGGCGAGCCGGCCCTGGAGAATCCTGAGCTCGGCCAGGGCGATCACGGGGTGCCACCCCGCACCGGGCATAGCCTGCTCGATGTCGGCGAACGCCTGGTTCAGCACGTCCTCGGCCTCGCTCCATCGCCCGAGATGGCACAGGAGCGTTCCTTGCACGCTGCTGCAGTGACTGTTCAGGTAGGCCTGAGGCCCGGGGCCGGGTCCGAGGATGCCCCGCTGGCGCAGCAATGGGCTCCACGTCTCGACCCGCTCGAAGTCGGCGGTCACGTAGCACGCGGTGAAGAACGAGCACACCGACTTCCCCATGACGCCGAGGTCCTCCGTGCCGCCTCCGCACGCCAGGGCCATCGCCTCGTCGAGCATGGCCATGCCCTCGGCCACCCGGCCTGCCTCCACCCGGGCCAGTCCTCCGTCGGCCAGGGCCTTCACCTCGAGATCGAGGCTGCCGAAGCGCCGGGCCCGATCCAGGGCCAAATCGGACCGCTCGATGAGCACGGCAGGGTCGCTGACGTCACAGCCCAAACCGGCCATCGCCACCCACCCCTGCTCGATGCAAGGCGGCTCGGCTTCGACCAGGCGGGTGGCACGGCGGTACCACGGCTGGGCGGCCACCCGGTTGTGGATGAAGTACGCGAACAGGTCGCCTATCTGTGCACAGGCCAGGGCGGCCTGGCGGTTGTCCCCGGCGGCCGTGAAACCTCGTGCTGCAGCGGAGAACTGAGCGACGGCGCCGTCGTAGTCACCGGCCGCCCACGCCTTGTTCGCCAGCTCCAGCAATGCCCCCGGCCCAACGCTTTCCTGCGTCAGCGTCACGCGGCAATCGTACAACCGAGGGCCTGTCAAGGCACCGCTCGAGACAAGCCACGGGGCCCCTCGCCATGACGGCCACCGTGCCGGGCGTCAAGACGCTGGCTCGAGCTCTTCATCCAGCTTTACCGCTCTGATTGCACCTGGGTCGACGAGCTGGAGCAGACTGCCCGCCTTGGACCAAGCCCCCGGCGCAGGGCTCTACGAGGCACTCCTCACCGGCCGGCTCCGGCAGGTGCTCGGCCGGCTACCCGCCGACCGGCTCGTGGAGCAGCTGACCGAACTCTTGGACGCCGAGTCAGCAGACCGCATATCCCGCCACGTCGCCGCCCTACTGGCGCGAGCCATCGACGCTGCGCCTGAGGGTGAGCGGGCGGCTGAGGGCGTCCGGTTGGCGAGGGCGGTCGTCAGTCGACTTGAGTCCCTGGCCGCCGCCGGCCTTGGTCTGGAGGAGGATGCCCCTCTCGATCCCGGGCGGGTACTTCACGCCGTGCTGCCACTCCGCCCCGACGGCACGCCTGAGCCGATGGAGCGACCACTCACGCCGCTCCTCGACACCACCGTCCTGACAAACGCTCCAGGAGAGCCGGTTGTCGGCCACGAGCTCCGAGCCGAGGTCCCTTCAGCTGACGGCATTGACGTGGTCATGGCCTTTATTCGCTTCAGTGGTATCCGGGCGCTCGGTGAAGCATTGCGTCGACACTGCCGGGCCGGCAAGGCACTCCGCGTCCTCACGACCACGTACACGAACAGCACCGAGCAGCGGGCACTCGACGCCCTCCAGGATCTGGGCGCAGACGTTCGAGTGTCCTATGACACCTCGTCCACGCGCCTGCACGCCAAGGCGTGGATCTTCCATCGCGGGAGCGGTTACTCGACCGCGTACGTCGGCTCATCGAACCTCACGCACATGGCCCAGGTGACGGGGCTCGAGTGGAACGTCCGGATCTCGGGCGCCCGGAACCCTGACGCGGTCGCGAAGATGGCGGCTGTCTTCACGAGCTACTGGGCGAGCCGGGACTTCGTCGCCTATGACGCCGACGAGTTCCGCCAGCGAACCGCCGAGGAGGACCGCAGCCCCGGACTCATGCTGAGCCCGGTCGAGATCGAGTTGCGACCGTTCCAAGACCGGTTGCTCGAGCAGCTGGCGGTGAGCCGCGCCCAGGGCCACCACCGGAATCTGCTCGTCGCCGCCACTGGCACCGGCAAGACGGTGATGGCCGCCGTGGACTTCGCAGGTCTTCGTTCCACCCTTCCCCGGGACCGGTTGCTGTTCGTCGCTCACCGCGAGGAGATTCTCGATCAAAGCCGGGCGACCTTCCGACACGCCCTTCGCGATGCCACGTTCGGCGAGAAGTGGGTCGGACGAGATCGACCCACTCGTTTCGAGCACGTCTTCGCCTCCATCCAAAGCCTGAACGCCAGCGGCGTTGACGCCATCGAGCCCGCCCATTTCGACGTCGTGATCGTCGACGAGTTCCATCACGCCGCCGCCCGGTCCTACGAAGCCCTGCTCGCGCAGGTCCGACCTCGGGAGCTTCTCGGGCTCACAGCCACGCCCGAGCGGGCTGACGGGCTCGACGTCCTTCGCCATTTCGACGGGCGGATCGCGGCCGAGCTTCGCCTCTGGGACGCAATCGATCAGCACTACCTGGCGCCGTTCGACTATTTCGGCATCCATGACGGGATGGACCTCCGCGACGTGCCTTGGCGAAGGGGCCGCGGGTACGACGTTGCCGAGCTGACGAACGTGTTCACTGCAGACCACGCATGGGCCCGGCGGGTGCTCGAACAGGTCCGGCGGAAAGTCACCGACCCCTCGCGCATGCGAGCGCTGGGCTTCTGCGTCAGCATCGACCACGCCCGCTTCATGGCGGAACGATTCCGAGAGGCGGGCATCCCGGCAGTCGCCATTTGGGGCGATAGCCCTCGCGACGACCGTCAGGCTGCGCTCCGTGACCTCGACACCGGCCGGGTGGGAGTCGTGTTCACCGTCGATCTCTTCAACGAGGGCGTCGACGTACCGACAGTGGACACGCTGCTACTCCTTCGACCCACGGACAGCCCGACACTGTTCCTGCAGCAGCTCGGACGCGGGCTCCGCAAGGCGCCCGGCAAGGCGGTGTGCACCGTGCTCGACTTCGTCGGCACCCATCGCAAGGAGTTCCGCTACGACCGCCGCTTTCGGGCCCTGCTCGGCGGCTCGCGCAAGGACGTGGAGCGTCAGGTCGAGCACGGCTTCCCGTTCCTCCCAGCCGGCTGCAACCTCGCGCTCGACCCCGTCGCCCAGGGGATAGTCCTCCGCAGCATCCGCAACGCCATTCCGAGCGTCTGGCGGGACAAATGGACGGAGCTGCGCTCCCTCGGCGACGTGTCCCTGGCGAGGTACCTCGAGCACACGGGGCTGGAGGTGGACGACCTGTACGCGGCGAACCACAGCTGGACGGAGATGCGCCGGGCAGCCGGCCTGCCAACGGCGCCCGCCGCGCCGAACGAGCTCCCCCTCCTGCGCGCCGTTGGACGGCTGCTACACGTCGACGACCCCGAGCGGATCGCCGCCTACCGTTCCTTCGTCGCCGGTGAGCACCCTCCGAACGTGGCGGGCTTGGACGAGCGCAATCGGCGCTTGCTTCGCATGCTCGTCGGGTCCATCACCACCCTCCGGACATCCGGCTCATCCCGGGAGGCAGCCGAGGAGCTGTGGCAACACCCGCAGGTACGGGCCGAGTTGGGCGAACTGCTTGACCTACTTGCGAGCCGAATCAATCATCTCCAGCCCGCCCTCGACCTCGACACTCGGGTTCCGCTGCGCGCCCATGCCCGCTACACACGAACTGAGATCCTCGCCGCGTTCGGTGTTGGGGAAGGTGCGAAGCCCCCTACGTGGCAGTCCGGCGTGTGGTGGGAACGAACATCCGGTACGGACCTGTTCGCGTTCACGCTCGACAAGAGCGTCGGCGGCTTCTCCCCCACCACTCGCTACCGCGACTACGCCATCAGTCGCGACCTCATCCACTGGGAAAGCCAATCCTCGACGTCAGCCGACAGCGACACGGGCCGGCGGTACATCGACCAGACACGCAAGGGCACCAAGGTCGTGCTCTTCGGTCGGCTCCGCGCCGATCACCGGGCATTCTGGTGCCTGGGCACTGCCCACTACCGCAGCCACGAGGGCGACCGGCCCATTGCCTTCGTCTGGAAGCTCGACCACCCGCTCCCCGCTGACTTGTACACGTCCTTCGCGGCCGCGGTCGCGTAACGGCACGCTGCCAACCTGTCTCCGATAATCCGTTGACAACGGTCTGTGGCTCGCTACTATCGATGTCCATGGCACGCATGCACACCGTCGAAACGAAGCTCCGGGGAACAGCCCCGTTGAGCGTCGGCGTGTACCCGTGCCTGCCCAATCTGTCACTCGATGAGCGACAGATCGATCGTCGGCAAGCCGGGAATACCGGCAGCGCCGACGTCCGCAGGTAGCTGGCGCTCCGCTCTCTATCTCGCATTCTCTCGTTCACTGCACTCCGTCATGCGCGTTGCAATCCTTGGCTCGAGCCAGTGGTGGCGCCGCGGTCTCCAACACCGATGGCCGGGGGCTCGACACCTTCCGAGTCCGCCCATACGCACCGGACTGCCGTTCGGGCACCAGCACTTTGACAACTGCAGAGCATCGTCGTCGGGGCCATTTATCCATGGCCCCGCATGGGTCGGTCGCGCCATGGGGCGCAGCTGGCGGTAATCCAGCCGTCTCCCGACACAGGGGGTTCGATTCCTCCCCGGCCCACTATGTCTCTTCTACAACGGTGCGCGTCACGCCCGTCATGGAGGGCACAGAGCGCTTACCCCGATCAGACCGGGTTCGAGCGCGCACACGCCGCCGTAGCTCAGCCGGATGGAGCAAACGCCTGTCGAGCAGAAGGTCACGGGTTCGAGTCCCGTCGGTGGCGCCACCTCGCCGTAGCTCAGTGGAAAGAGCACCGCCCTCCGAAGGCGGGCGGCGCACGTTCGAATCGTGCCGGCGAGGCCACACGGAAGGGATCCGGCAGGATGGAGCCCGTCTCGAAAACAGGTACGAGCCTCGCTGCCCTGGGCGTTCGAGTCGCCCCACTTCTCTCTCGCCGCGATCGTCAAAACGGTCATGACGCCGGGTCTCATCCCGGAAGTCGGGGTTCGAGTCCCGAGCCACGGAACACGCGCCGCTCGAACAGCGGCTCGGGCCGGAGGCCCGAACTGCGTGCTTCCGAGGCGAGAGTCGCGGTCCGCAATCGATTGCCAGGTGGTCCAGTGGCACGGACGTCCGGCTGTTACCCGGAGGACGAAGGTTCGACCCCTTCCCTGGCAGCTCCACCGCCCGGCTCCCCTCGGAAGCACGCATTTCGACCGGTGTCCCGAACGCCTCTCTGAGGCGGACGTGTTCCGAGGCTCGGGCCGAGGATCGAGGCGCGCGGCTGCAAACGCGACACGCAGGTGAGAGTCCTGCCTGGGTGTCCATTGCAACCGGGAACGCCACTCACGTGGCCGTCGTTCAACGGATAAGGATCCCGGCACGCCAGGCCGGGGACGAGGGTTCGATTCCCTCCGACCACACTGATCACGCAACCTGGGAAAGAACACC
>CADCTB010000142.1:0-1399 GCA_902805665.1 uncultured Acidimicrobiales bacterium | reverse complement strand
GTGCCCACCATGCCCACGACCATCAACCCCAAGCTCGTCTCCTGGGCGAGCGACATCGAGCCCGACACCATCCGTCAGGCCGAGAAGACCGCCCGTCTGCCCATCGTCGAGGGCCACGTGGCCCTCATGCCCGATGCCCACGTGGGCATCGGCGCCACCGTGGGCTCGGTGATCCCCACCAAGGGTGCCGTCATCCCGTCGGCCGTGGGTGTCGACATCGGCTGCGGCATGATCGCCGCCGAGCTCGCCGTCACCGAGGACCAGCTGCCCGACAACCTCGAGCCGCTCCTCGGCCGCATCGAGCGGGCCGTGCCCGCCGGCGTCGGCAAGGGCCACGACAAGGCCGGCAACGCCGCCGGCCGCTGGCTCTCCAACCACCGTCCGGCCACCTCGCTGTCGGCGGCCCAGGCCGACAAGGCGGCCAAGCAGTTCGGCACCCTGGGCTCGGGCAACCACTTCTTCGAGCTGTGCGTCGACGAGCGGGGCCGGGTGTGGGTCGTCCTGCACTCCGGGAGCCGGGGCATCGGCAACCAGCTGGCCCAGATGCACATCGCCAAGGCCCGGCGCCTGGCCAAGCAGGCCGACCTCGCCCTAGAGGATCCGGACCTGGCCTGGTTCGTCCAGGGCACGCCCGAGTTCGAGGCCTACGTCACCGACATGCTGTGGGCCCAGGACTACGCCAAGGCCAACCGCAACTCGATGATGGACCGAGCCCTGGCCGAGGTGTTGCGCTACATCGGCACCGGCAAGGAGAGCCGGCGGATTAACTGCCACCACAACTTCACCCAGCCCGAGGTGCACCAGGGCAGGGAGCTGTGGGTCACCCGCAAGGGTGCCATCCGGGCCGACGTCGGCGATCTCGGCGTCATCCCGGGCTCGATGGGCACCCGCAGCTACATCGTGGCCGGCAAGGGCAACGAGGCGAGCTGGACGTCGTGCAGTCATGGCGCCGGCCGTCGCCACAGCCGGACCAGGGCCCGCAAGCTGTTCACCAGCGCCGACCTGGCCACGGCCATGGCCGGCAAGGTGTGGCTGTCGGACCGGGCCGGCGCCCTGCTTGACGAGATCCCCGCCGCCTACAAGGACATCGACCAGGTGATGGCCGACCAGGCCGATCTGGTCACCGTTCTGCACACGCTGCATCAGGTCCTGAATTACAAGGGGACCTAGGCAGCCTGCAGTACCCGGTCCCGCCCGACGTGCCCACCTCGGGCGGGACCACCCTGCCGGTGAGGTCCTGAGGGTAAGGACGCTCGCGTCGTAACCGAGAAAGAGCGGGTTCGATCCCCGCCGCTGGCTCCGCCTTGCGCCTAGTTCTTCGCCGCCTTAGGGGCGAAGATCCACAACAGGAGGTACACCAACTCCCCGATGCCCGTGAAGGCGAAGATCACGAACCCGA
>CADCTB010000141.1 GCA_902805665.1 uncultured Acidimicrobiales bacterium | reverse complement strand
GGAACCGGGCCTTGACGACCTGGCTCCATCGCTACAACCATCATCGACACCACACCGCGATCGGCGGCCCGCCCATGAGCCGTGTCAGCAACCTGTCTGGGCACTACACCTAGCGGGGCCAAATCTGAATCGATCCTATGCGTCGGGAGGCGAGAGCGGCTGACCGCTCTCGCCTCCGTTTCATCTCAGGACTTGGTCTTCTTCTTCTTGAGCGCCGCCGGCTTGTGCACCGCGTCCCCGCCGCTCTTGTCGCTCTTCACCAAGTACTGCGGGTTGGCCTTCGAGGCGCGGACCTGACGCCCTGCGGCCTTCGTGTCGGAGGTGATCTTCTTCTTCACCTTCCCGACCGCCTCGCCACCGTGGGACTTCCAGGTCACCTCGTCACCTTCTGAGAGCTCCGTCATTCGCCCGCCCTACCCTGGAGCGGGTTCCCATCCACCCTGAAGGAGAAGAATTGTCCGTCGCCAGTCAGATGCTCGAGACCTCCCCCGCCGCGCCGGGCTATCGCTCCGAGGACCTCGTCGAGTGCATCGAGGCCTGCCTCGCCTGCGCCCAGGCCTGCACCGCATGCGCCGATGCCTGTCTCGCCGAGGCGATGGTCGCCGAGCTCCGCCGTTGCATCACCTCCGACCTGAACTGTGCCGACCTCTGCCAGGCCGCAGGAGGCATCCTTTCTAGGCAGACGGCGTACATGCCGGAGATGACCCGTGTCGCCCTCACGGCGTGCCGCGATGCATGCCGCCTGTGCGCCGACGAATGCGAGCACCACGCCGAGATCCATGAGCACTGTCGCGTGTGCGCCGAAGCCTGCCGGCGCTGCGAACAGGCCTGCGAAAGGCTGCTGACCCTCTAGCCATACGGAAGGTGCCTCGAGAGACAGCGCCCGGCGCGGTCGACTGGAGTTGACGAACGTGTCGTTGGGCTGGCGCACCGTGGGCTGCGCACCGTGGTCTGCGCACGGCGCCGGTTCCGATGACCCTCGGCCGGGTGGCTGCGACGCCCGGCGACCACGGCGGCGCTGAGGACCGTGGCGTAATGGCGAAAGCTGTGCTGGCGACGCCATAGGCGCAGCCGCCGGCGCCGGCGGCAGCAATGGCGGCGTTGGTGAAGGGGAAGGCGAGGCCGTCGTTGAGCCCGGCTTCGGAGGTGAGGGTGAACCGTACGTCGTCCTCGTCGCCCTCCCCGGGCGGGCCCACCTGGACGTCGCTGGCGAGCACTGGGTCGGTCGGGGACACCGCCGCGCCGAGCAGCATGGCGGTGGCCGGGGCCAACCCCAGGAACCACCAGCCGAGCAAGCCGGTCGCCACGATCGTGACCGGCATGGCAATGCCGAGAAGCCGCCAGGTCGGCCGCCATGAGGACCAACCGAACGGGCGGTCGAGCTTGAGCCCGGCACCCATGAGAGCGACGATCACTGCCAACTCGCTGATCCGCTCGAGGAATGCCCTCTGGGCGATCGGGTCGGCCCTCGGAAGATCGATCGGCAAGGAGAACAGGACCAATCCCAGGCCGACGTAGGCCAGCGGGAAGGAGAGCGGCCGCCCGGCAAGCAGTAGCGGGAGCGCGGTGGCCGCAAGGGTCACCGCCCCGACGACGGCAAGCAGCAGGTCGTAATTGTCCATCCGACAACAGTTTCAGACCGGCGGTAACGCCTGACGCAAGGCCAGGTCTTGCGGGGGAACACGCCACCGTGCGCGTCCACGGGTAGGCGGGCAAGCTTTCGCAAGACCCCTCTAGAGCCAAAGGCGAGCGCTGCCGGCCGAGGGGATCTCCTGCACCCAAGAGGCCCCGGCGTGAGGCCGAAATGGCCCCTGTTCTCGCGAGCTCGGATGTATTCGGAGGCGTAGGTCCCGCCGTAGGGCGCCTCGACGGTTTCGTGGATCCAGTGGCCGGCGGCCCGAGCTTGGGAAACTGTCGGCGGCCGTGAGATCCTGAGCGGAGACGGCCAAGGAACTGAACGCTGGCGGCCATGAGGACTGCGCGATGGCGGCCACCAGATCTGTTCTCCGATTGACAGTTGCTACGGGCGTTCTACTGTCGGCGCTCCGGCGCTCCGGCGCTCCGGCGCTCGGTGCTCGGCGATGCGTCGCTTCGCCGGATCGTGTTCGCCTCGTCGTTCATGCCCGCTTGGCCTACGGCGACTCGCGCTTCGATGAGATGGGTTCGCGGTATCGCACCCTCCGGCGCCAGCCAAGGAGCATGCGCGGCCGCGTCGGGACGGAACTGCCAGCGCCGGGCCACCCGTTCGACGCCGACGGGATACACGGTCAGGCTGCCGTCGGGGCCGATGTGGAGGCGCAGAAAATTCTTCTGGTCGGCGTGGTGCAGAGGTGCATACGCCTCGTTGGCGTGGAAGCCCATGCAGTTGGTGACCCACAGGTAGGCGGAGACGCCGAAGGCGCCTCCCAGCCCGCCGATCACCCACACTAGGACAAGGAAGGCAACCAGTGAGGGGGCTCCCCCCTGGAAGACGGCCGACAGCCGGGAGGCGATCACGATCCCTAGGGCAAGCCCGCCGAACTGAAGCGCCGAATGACCAAGAGCGATGACCAGCCGGGGCAGGCCCCGGGCGTCGTGAGCCAGGCGGATCATGGCCCCGAAGGTGGCGATCACGCCGATGATGAGCAGGAACGCCGAGGGGCTTTCCCACAGCGCCCGTGTCAGGTCGCCAAAGCCGAGGTCTCGGTGACCCTCGTCGAGGTGGAGGTTCAGCATGAACACGACCAGGACCTGCAGCGCGCCCAGCGCCGCCGCCAGCGGGACGTTGTAGGCCGGCAGCAGCCACACTCGCCTGCGAAGGTGCTTCGACCAGGCGGCAGAGGGGTAGACGGCGGCCCGACGAAAGCTCTCGTCCTCGGCACCCGGCGCCTCGATCTCCTCGGGAAGGTCGTGGGTTGGGTGGAGGAACGCGCCGCCCCCTCCGGCGGTGATCTGTTGGGCGCCGGACGGGCCTGCGTAACGGGAGTAGTAGTGGCGTCCGCTCTTGAGGTAGAGGGCGACGGAGCCGCCGGCGGGCCCGATCATCTCCTGCTCTAGGTGGGCCAAGGTCCGGTCCGAGCACACTTCGGCGCTGCGCCGGCCGCTTTCGACCTCCTTGGCCATGCACAGGACGACCCGGTCCCCGGGCCTCATCTCCTCAGACGCGGCCTTGGCGAAGTAGCTCAACTGCGCCTCGTCCAGGAAGTCGCCGAACTGGAGGTCGACGCCCCACAGCCACCAGCGGTGGGGAAGGCGGACGGCGAAGTAGCTGCGGGCCTGGGAGGTGCGCCAGCCGCCGATGAGCCTCCCCCGGCAGAAGATGTTGACGAAGTTGACCAGCCCGTCGTACCAGTCGTGGCTGCCGGGTATGGCGAAGAGGTCCACCGGGCCAGACGGTGGCGGGCAGGGGATGGCGGACCGGTAGGGCCCGAGGAGGCGGTTCTCGTACTGGGTGCGGGTTGGTACCGGATACACCTGGTCGCCGCCCATGATCAGAAGGGAGCCTCGAGGAAGGCGGTGATGGTCGTCGCTGTGGGCGACGTCGAGATGGTCCTGGGCCAGGAGCCAGGCGACGGTGTAGGTGGAGTTCCACCCGTCGCCCAGGTCCGAGACGTAGTCGAGCCACAGCTCGTCCGCTCCCGAGCGATCGACCACGCCGGCGGGCACGTGGGCCTGCTGCTCCCGGCTGTCGACGTAGGAGGTGGAAAAGCCCGACGCCAGCACCCGGGCCGCGGTGCTCAGCAGTTGGTGGGGGTCGAGCCAGCGGACCATGGGCCGGCGCTCGAAGCCGAGCTCGGCGTCCGCTGCGGGGCGCTTCGGGCACTGGGGATCCTTGGGCCGGAAGTCCGGCCCCGGGCGCTCGGTGGGCATGGCGGAAGTATGGTCCGGGCCCGGGGCGGAGGGGTGTCTGGCACCGTCGCGGTGAGCCGCTCGTCCCGCCTCAGCGCTCAAGCGGCTCCGGCCACACGGGCATCGCCGGTGACCGCCGATGTGGAGGAGCGCCCGGCCTGCGCCTTGCTCGCCTGGCGCGCAGCAGGGCGTACCTGAGGCGGCGGGGTTCGCATAGGGAGGTGCCTCGATGTTCGATTCGGACGGTACGGGTGCTGCGCTGTCTTCCGCCCCCGCCTAACGGGGATGGGACTCTTAGGGCGTTTCGGATCGGAGATGTTGCCCTCCACGGTCGTCTTCGAATCCGGTCGAGGACCCGGATGACTCATATACGAACGCCCCGGGCGGGTCCTGCGGCACCGTCGCTGTCGGCCGCAGCGTCGTCCCACCTCGTAGCCATTCGGTCGGGCCGCCCGCGTTATCGGGAACTCATAGGTGAGGTCGATGACTTTTGGCCGCGATAGAGGGCTCTGGCTAGTGGCCGCGGCTC
>CADCTB010000140.1 GCA_902805665.1 uncultured Acidimicrobiales bacterium | reverse complement strand
GCGCCGACGTGCTGTCCAACGACTCGTTCCAGGAGTTCCACGGCGAGTACACCTGGTTGTTCGAGGAGGGCCGCCTCGTCGGGGGCAAGCCCGTGCCGGGGGTGGGTTGGATCTTCACGCCGCGCACACCCGTGCGAGGACCGAAGAGCCGGGTGGCCACGCGCGACGCCGACCGGGCCCGCAAGCGCACCGCGGCGGCAGCCGTCCGACCGGAGCCGACGTCGGCCGCCATCGCCGAGGCCACGGCCGAGGCCATCTCGCCTGATGCGCCGGCGGTGGCGAAGCGGGGGAGCCGCCGGCGGGGCCGCTCGGCCACCGCCGAGACGACGACGCCCGAGGCCGTCAACGAGCCGCTGCCCTTTATAACCTTCATCGCCGACCACCCGTTGGGCACCGAGGTGGAAGGAACCGTCGAGGGCTTCACGTCCCACGGGGCGTTCGTCACCGCCGGCGGAGCCCGCTGTTACGCGCCGGTCTCTGGGCTCGGCGACCCGCCGCCCCGCAGCGCCAAGGAGATCCTCACCCGGGGCGAAGTCCGTACCTTCGTGATCCAGGCCCTCGACGCACCGCGCCGCGGCATCGAGCTCGCCCTGCCGGGCCTGGCCAAGGTGGCCGGGGCACCGACCGAGGAGACGGTGGAGGCCGAGATCGACGTCGGCGCCCAGCCGGTCGACCTTCCGGTCGAGGTGGAAGCCGAGGCTCCCGTCGAACCGGCTCCGGCACCGCGGCGGGGCCGGGGCCGAAAGGCTACGCCGGCGGCCGTCGAGCCCGCGCCGGAGCCGGAGCCCGCTGTCCCGGTCGAGGTCGCCGTCGCCGAGGCTCCTCCGGCGCGGGCGCGCCGCAGCCGCAAGGCCGCCGCCGTGATGCCGGAGCCGGCTGTCGCCGCCGAGGTCCCAGCCGTCGAGCCGGAGCCCGAGCCGGTCCGGCCTGCCGGCCCGCGCCGCAGCGCGGCGCGCACGGGCACCGGTCCGGAGCAGATCGTGCCCGAACCGCCGGTCAAGAAGGCCACGCGGTCGCGCAAGAAGCCCGCAGCTCCGGTGCCCGAGGAAGTCACCGTCCCCCAGGAGCCGGTCAAGAAGGCCACCCGCGCACGAAAGAAGGTGGCCGCCGTCCTCGCTGAAGAGCCGGTCGCGGTCGACGAACTGCCCAAGAAGGCCACCCGTTCCCGCAAGAAGGCCGCTCCTTCTGCTGAGGAGGCTCCGGCGCCGGTGAAGAAGGTGGTTGCCAAGAAGGCGACTGTCGCCAAGAAGGCCCCCACCAAACGAGCGGCCAAGAAGGCGGCCCCCACGATCGAGTGAGCAAAGATCCGTGCCTGAGACGGAACCCTGTTCAGTCGATGCCGTCCTAGAGTCGACGTCGACATGCGGATCGCCACGTGGAACGTCAACTCGCTCAAGGTGCGGCTCCCCAAGGTCGAGGAGTGGCTGGCCTACGCCCGGCCCGACGTGCTGTGCATGCAGGAGACCAAGCTGGCCGACAGCGCCTTCCCCGCCTTGGCCTTCTCGGCCCTGGGCTACGAGTCGGCGCACTGCGGCGAGGGCCGCTGGAACGGGGTGGCCATCCTGAGCCGGGTCGGCCTCGAAGACGTGATGGCCGGCTTCTCCGACCAGGCCGAGGAAGAGAGCACCGAGGCCCGCCTGTTGTGGGCCACGTGCGCCGGTGTGCGGGTGGCCAGCATCTACGTGCCCAACGGGCGCCAGGTCGGCAGCGAGCACTACGAGGCCAAGCTGGCCTGGCTGAACCGCCTGCGCCGCCACGTTGAGACCGGGTGCGACCCGACGGAGAACCTGGTGATCTGCGGCGACTTCAATGTCGCTCCCGAGGATCGCGACGTCTGGGATCCGGCCAAGCTGCACGGCGGCACCCACATCAGTGCGCCCGAGCGTGAGGCGGTGGCCGCCCTGCGGGACTGGGGCCTGTCCGACGTGTTCAGGCAGCTCTATCCGGAGTCCGGGATCTACTCGTGGTGGGACTACCGGGCGGGCGACTTCCACCAGGGCCGCGGGCTGCGCATCGATCTCGTCCTGGCCACCAAGCCGCTGGCCGAGCGGGCCACCTGGGCGCTCATCGACCGCCAGGCCCGCAAGGGCAAGCTCCCCTCCGACCACGCTCCGCTCCTGGTCGACTTTCAGTAGGGCTTCGCCCTACGCGAACTGCGACGTGCCGCCTTTCAGTAGGGCTTCGCCCTACGCGAACTGCGACGTGCCGCCTGCGGCGGCCGTGCTTCTGTTCCGACCGGCGCAAGGCGAGCTTCGCTCGCCCCGCCGTTCGGCGAGCGGCTCGTCGCCGCTCGCACGGGCGTTGCCTACGCGAACTGCGACGTGCCCCGCCCGCCGTTATTCGGCCAGGGTGGTGCGGAGTTTGGCCAGGCCGCTGGCCAGGGCTTCCCGCAACTCGGCGCGGGACAGGCCCATCTCGTGGTGCAGTTCCTTCATCGTGCGGGGCGGCGAGCCGTCGAGCCCGTAATGCGACAGGATGACCTGGCGTTCCAACGGTTCGAGGAACTCGAAGAGCCGCGTTCCCATGCCGCGGAGCACCATGGCGTCGTCGTCGATGGTGGCGTCGAGGTCGGGTAGCTCAGCCTTGCTGTCGGGGTACGGCCAGCCATCCTCGGGCCACAGATAGGGGCGCATAACCCGTTGTCGCGCCGATGGCGCCCGCTGTCAACGGGCGTTTGTCAGGGGCTGACTGCGGCGGACGCGGCGACCACGGCCAGGAGCGCATCGCCGTAGCGGTCCGCCTTGACCGGACCCATGCCGGGCAGGGCCAGGAGCGACGGCCGGTCCTGCGGACGGGCCTCCGCCACCGCAGCCAGGGTGGTGTCGTGGAACACCACGAACGCCGGCACCCCGGAGGCGCGGGCGGTGTCGGCCCGCCAGGAGCGGAGGGCCTGGAGCACGTGGGGATCGGCCCGCTCCCCGGCTCGTGGCGAGCGCCGTCCTCCTGCCGTGGCACGCAGGGTGGCGCGGCCCTCGTCGACACAGGCGCGCCATCCGTCGCCATCGGGTGCAGCGGCATGCTCGAGAGTTCGAATGGCGTCCTCGACCGCCTCCAGCCACGGTGACGCCGAACGGGCCATGGTGCCGGCGCCGAACGTGCGTCGCTCGGCCCACGAGAAATGAAGCTCCCGCTCGGCCCGGGTGACGGCGACGTAGAGGAGCCGGCGCTCCTCGGCCCGGGCCTCCGGGGTGGTGGCGTGGCCGATGGGCAGCAGGCCCTGCTCGAAGCCGACCACGAACACCACCGGCCACTCCAGCCCTTTGGCGGCATGGATGGTGGCCAGGTCGACGGCCTGCCCCTGGAGGGCCGGCTCCTCCCGCGCCATGCGGGCGGTGAGCCAAGCCACGAAGCTTCCGACCGATCCGCTGGGGTCGAGGGCCAGAAAATCCCGGGCCTGGCGGGCCAGCACGTCGAGGTGGGCCCCCCTCTCACCTCCTTCGGCAGCTTCCACGGCAGCGATGTCGAGGTCGGGAAGCGATGCCGAGAGCGGCTCACGGGGACGGCGGCGGAGTCCGGTGATGGCGTCGCGGACGGCGGGCTGGTCGAGGAATGCCGAGGATCCCCGCAGCCGGTACGGGATGCCGGCCGCCTTGAGCAGGTCCTCGAAAACTACGAGCTGGGCATGGGTGCGGGCCAGGACGGCCAGGTCGGACCAGCGACCTGACCCACCTCGCCGACGAAGGGCGCGCACGACACTGCGGCCCTCGTCGGCGTCGCTGGCATAGGCGGTGACGGTGGGAAGTGGGCCGTCGGCTCCGGGGGCTCGGAGCGGATGGCCGCCGATGCCGTCGAGGACCGCGTTGGCGACGGCCACGACCTGTGGCGACGACCGGTGGTTGTCGTCGAGGTGGACGACTGTGGCGCCCTCGAACCGGCGGGCGAAGCCGGTGAGGTAACGGGGGTCGGCGCCGTTCCACGAGTAGATGGCCTGGCGGGGGTCGCCCACCACGCACAGGTCGTCGCGTCCGTCGCGCCAGGCCTCGAGCAGGCGGAACTGCAGCGGGTTGACGTCCTGGAACTCGTCGACGAAGAGATGCCGGAAGCGCCAGCGCTGGGTCGCGGCGAATGCGGTGTCTGTTTCGAGCGCCCGGGCGCACTCGAGAAGGAGATCGTCGAAGTCCACAAGGTTCTGGCGTTGCTTCTCCTGCTGGTACCGCTCGTAGACGGCTGCGACTGCGGATGCCGGCAATGGCGGCTTGCGACCGGCCGCGGCCACCGCCTCGGCATACCCGGCCGGCGACACCATGCGGGCCTGGGCCCACTCGATCTCGCCGGCGAGCTCGGCAGGCCCGGGGTCCGACGGTGACCGGCGGGCGGGAAGCAGGCGAGCCAGCACCCGGGTCTTGCGGTCCAGCAGGGTGGGGGGCCGCTGCCCGGCGTCGGCCCACCGTCGGCGCAGCTGGGCGTAGGCGATGGCGTGGAAGGTGCCGGCCGCCACGTGATCGCGCACGCCGAGGGCGGCGAGGCGCGTCGACAGCTCGTCGGCGGCCCGGCGGGTGAAGGTGAGGGCCAGGACGTGGGACGCCACGGCTGAGCCCTCGGACACCCGCCAGGCGATCCGCCGGGTCAGGACCCGCGTTTTCCCCGACCCGGCGCCGGCCAGGATGCACAGCGGCTGACCCGAGGTGGTCACCGCCTCGAGTTGCGCCGGAGTCAGCCCACCCAGAAGTTCGGATGGGACGTACGTGGTGCTCACCCGATCGAACGTACCGACGGGGTGAGACAGGATGGTGGATGGTGGCCGGGGAGATGGGGGGTCTCCGCCGGGGAAGGGACGCCGGGGACAGCGCCCGGCGGGGCAGGGGCCCCCGCCGGGGAAGGGACACTGTCTCAGCCTCCGGGTAGCGTCCTGTTCACGATGCTGTGCGGACTCGACCTCGACGGTGTGCTGTGCGACCTCGGCCCGAGCGTGGCCGGGCGCATAGCGTCGCGCTTTGGTGTGGCCAGCCATCCGTCCACCTGGCGCAGCTATGACTTGCGGCTCCTCCGCCTGGGCGTTCCCCAGGACCGGTTCTCGGAGTTCCTCGACGAGACCTTCGCTGATCCCGGCCTGTACAGCACCGCTCCTGTGTGCGACGGGGTGGCCGCCGCCCTTTCACAGCTGCGGAGGGCCGGCTGGGAACTGGTGGGAATCACCGCCCGCCCGCCGCACCTCGCCGCGGCGACGAAGGCGTGGATGGCGCTTCACCGGCTCCCGGTCGCCGAGATTCATCACACCCCGGTGGGCACGAAGTCGGAGGTGGCCCGCGCGCTCGGGGCCGACGCCACCATCGAAGACAACCCCGCCGAGGCCGAGCTGCTGGCCGACGTGTGCGACTCATGGCTCCTCGACCGGCCGTACAACCGCGCATCGCCGGTGGTCCGGGCCCGGCGGTTGTCGTCGTGGGACGATGCCGTCGGCCGGCTCTGCCAGCTCAGCCTGTTCGCTTGAGAACCGCACCGTGACCCACTTCGCAGTCACGGCCGTCGGCGCCGACCGCCCCGGCATCGTGGCCGCGGTCACGGGAGTGTTCGCCGACCAGGGCTGCAACCTCGAGGACAGCTCGATGACCATCCTCCGGGGTCAATTCGCCATGATGCTGGTCGTCGACGCCCCCGCCGGAGCCGACGCCGGGCAGATCGAGGCCGCGCTTGCCGCTCCGGCCGCCGAGCTCGACCTCGTGGTCACCGTCCGTCCGGCGCCCCAGCCGGCCCCCAGCTCCGCGTCGGCGGACGAGGAGGTCTCGTGGACCGTCTCCGTCTACGGCGCCGACCATCCCGGGATCGTGCACGGGGTGGCGTCGCTGCTGGCCGACCGGTCCGTCAACATCGTCGACCTGAGCACCCGCATGGTCGGGACAGCCGAGAATCCGGTCTACACGATGGTGCTCGAGGTCACGCTGCCCGCGGGCACGGATCCCCGCGAGTTCGAGCGGGCGCTGGCCGACAAGGCCGGCGAGCTGGGGGTGACGTGCCGGTTGCACCCCTCCGAGGCCGACATCCTCTGAAGCGGCACCCTCTGCAGCGACGCCGTGGAAAGGCACCTGCCTGATGGCCGTCAGGCCGGTCCTTGTCCTGCCCGACCCGTTCCTCCAGCGCCCCTCGGCCAAGGTGGGCACCGTCGACGCCCGGGCTCTCGCCCTCGCCGCCGACCTGCTCGACACGATGCGGGACCGGCCGGCCTGCGTCGGGTTGGCTGCGCCGCAGATCGGCGTGGGCCTGCGGGCCTTCGCCGTCGACGTCACCGGCCACCGGAAGGCCCGCTCCTGCGCGGGCGAGCTGGTCCTGTTCGACCCAGAACTGCTGTCGTCGGCGTCGCCCCAGCTGGCCAGAGAGGGGTGCCTGAGCATCCCCGACCTCACGGGCGACGTGGCTCGCGCCACCGAGGTCGTCGTCCGGGGCATCGGGATCGACGGCGGAGAGCGCGTCGTGCACGCCGACGCGTTCGAAGCCCGGGCATTGCTCCACGAGCTCGACCACCTCGACGGCTTTCTCTTCCTCGATCGGGTTTCGTCCGCCCATTCGGTGTACCGGCGCAAGGTCTACCGGTAGATTCATGTTCGATGGCGTTCCCGAAGAAGTACCTGAACGACGCCGAGGAGATCATCCTCGACCTGCGCCCGCACTGGTTCTTCCTCTTCGGGCCGGCCCTGGCCCTCATCGCCTCCCTGGCCCTCGCCATCTGGGTGTCCCAGGCGGTGGACTCGGACTTCGCCCTGTTCCCGGCCCTCGCCCTCGCCGTGGTCACCCTCCTGCTCTTCCTGGTCCGCTTCGCGCAGTGGGTCACCACCGACTTCGTCCTCACGACCGACCGGCTCATCTACCGCAAGGGCATCGTGTCGCGTCAGGGCAAGGAGATCCCGCTCGAGCGGGTCAACGACGTGAGCTTCCAGCAGAGCCTGTTTCAGCGGATGATGCACGCCGGCGACCTGATGGTGGAGTCAGGCGGGGAGCGGGGCCAGTCGCACTTCGGCCACTTCGCCAACCCCCAGGACATCCAGAACGAGATTCACCGGGCCATCGAGGCGGCCGCCGCCCGCGATGCCGACCGCATGGCGGGCCGCCGGGAGCTGTCGCCGCTCGAGCAGCTGGAGAAGCTCGAAGAGCTGCGCCAGCGCGGCGTGATCTCCCAGGCGGAGTTCGAGGTCAAGAAGGCGACGTTGCTCGACCGCCTCTGATCGGTCCGGGTGGTCAGAGCACGGAGCGGTCGCCGGCCCGGAGACCTTCGGCCAGCCGGCGGTAGGCGCCGGCCGCGTCGACACCCATGGAGTCCAGGGAGCTCCACCGGACGCCCCGTTCCCGATCGACGCCGTACAGGCCGAAGCGGGGCTCGTAGGAGCCCCACTCGTAACAGTCGGCAAGGGTCCAGTGGAAGTAGCCGGTGATCGGGATCCCCTCGTCGATGGCGGCCACCATGGCCTTGAGGTGGGCCCGCAGCGATCGGGCCCGATCCCACCCGTCCCCCCGGGGCCACGCTCGCCCCCGCAGGACCCGGCTGCACAGCCCGTTCTCGGAGATCTCCACGTCGAGCCCCGCCACGGCGTTCAGCCGCAGATAGGCCACCATGCCCTGGGGGTGCACGGCCATGTCCCACCGCTTGCCGACCGGCTTCCACGTCCGCCCTCCGGCGGTGCGATGTCCCGGCGGACGGAGGTGGTCGGCGGCCACCGGGTCGTAGTAGTTCACCGACACGAGGTCGAGCGGGCGCTCGTGCGGACCGTCGTACACCTCGGCCACCGCTCGGGGCAGGGCCTGGTCGAGAGGCAGGATCGACCGGGTCAGGCGCTGGATCGGCGCGTCGGCCCGGCCGCTCCCACCGAGGGCGGTGTGCTGCTCCTCCCGGCGGCCGGCCAGCCACTCCCGCAGGTCGGCGCGGCTCACGCCCTCGGCCCGGGCCACCAGCACGTCGAGGAGCATGCGGTCGAGCTCGTACAGCGACGAGGCGTGGTTGTCGGTGGACACGACCGCATCCGGCTGGCGGCGGTGGATGGCGGCGTAGGCCAGGACGTGGGCGGTCAGGAGGTGGTCGAGCGCCCGGACCAGGTCGCCATGGGCCAGCATCCGTCCCGGCGGAAGGGCGCCGAGGACGAACGCCTGCACCGCATAGCCGTTGATCTCGTTGAGTGTCAGCCAGTTCGTGCACCCGCCGGCCAGCCGGTCGACGGCCGCCGCCACCCACGACGCAAACCGCTCGGGGCTGGCGAGGCCCAGCCAGAAGTCGGGGCCCAGCCAGTGGGGATGGGTGAAGTGGTGGAGGCAGACGGTCGGTCGCAGGCCCCGCTCGTGGCAGGCGTCGAGGATGGCGCGGTACCGGTCGAACGCGGCCTCGTCGAACTGCCCGTCCACCGGTTCGCACCGGGCCCACTCCACCGAGAGCCGGAAAGCGTCGCATCCGGCGGCGACCGCCCGGTCGAGGTGGTCCTCGTAGCGGTCCCAGAACGACAGGGCCACGCCCGAGGGCTCGACCCGCCCCGACCGCTCCCACTCCAGCCAGTCGTTGGCCGGCTCGCCGGGACCGTTCAGTCCGCCCTCGGTCTGGAACGCCGAGGTGGCCACACCGAAGCGGAAGCCCGCCGGCAGGGCGAGGCGGGGAACGTCGGGCATGGCCCCCAACCTAGGAGCGAGAGCACCGAGCCGGCCTGCCGGCCCAGCCGGAGCGCAGCGCAGGCCCCTGCCGGAAGGCCGTCAGGGCTCGGTGCGGGTCGCGACCAGGAGAACCGGGCGCCTCCGGTAGCGTCGCCTGTCGATGGCAACGCTTGTGACCTTCCACGCCCACCCCGACGACGAATCGATCGCCACCGGCGGGGTGATGGCCAAGGCCGCCGAGGAGGGCCATCGCGTGGTGCTGGTCGTGGCGACGAGGGGTGAGAACGGCGAGGTGGCCGAGGGCTTCCTCCAGCCCGGCGAGCAGCTCTGGGAACGCCGGGTCCGGGAGACGCAGGCGTGCGCCGAGGTCCTGGGCGTGGCCCGGGTCGAGTTCCTGGGCTACGTCGACTCGGGCATGATCGGGACGCCCGAGAACGAGGCACCGGACTGCTTCTGGCAGGCCGACGTCGAGGAGGCTGCCGGCCGCCTGGCCGCCGTACTCACCGAGGAGAAGGCCGACATCCTCACCGTCTACGACGAGAACGGCGGCTACGGCCACCCGGACCACATACAGGTCCACCGGGTCGGGCTCCGGGCCGCGGAGCTGGCCGGCACACCCCGGGTCTACATGAACACCATCAACCGCGACTTCATGCAGCGGTCCATGCTGGCGGCGGCGGAGGCCGGTGTGGAGATGCCGGCCGACTTCACCGCAGAAGACCTGGCAGGACTAGGCGTCAGCGAGGACCGCATCACCACCACGGTTGACGTGCGGCCCTGGCTCCCCCGGAAGCGTGCGGCCATGGCCGCCCACGCCAGCCAGATCTCCGAGACGTCGTTCTTCCTGGCCATGGCCCCCGAGATGTTCGAGGGGGCCTTCGGCCAGGAGTGGTTCATCCGTTGCGACGGGTCACCCGGTCTGGCCGAGACCGACCTGTTCGCCGGCCTTTCTTGACGCTGGCCGAGCTACACCAGAGCTGGGCGTGGGTGGTCATCGCCGGCAACGGCCTGGCCGGCCTGTGGGCCCTCGGTGCCGTGCGCCGGCCGGCCCTGCGCACTGCGCCGCTGTGGTGGTTCACCGCCGCGGCCCAGCTGTCGATCTTCGTCGAGGTCGGCCTGGGCGTGGGCATGGTGGCCGGCCGTGATGTGCCCGACCTCCAGTTCCACATGTTCTACGGGTTCATCATGATCGTGGCGGTAGGAATCATCTACTCCTACCGCCAGCAGCTGCGCGACCGTCTCTACCTGCTGTACGGCCTCGGCGGTCTCTTCGTCATGGGCCTGGGCATCCGGGCCCTACAGGTCGGCCCCCGGTGACACGCGAGCAGCCACCGCCGAACCGTCCGAGCGCAAGCGAGGCTTGGTTCGGCGGAACGGACTGAGGGCGGCCAGAGGCCGCACGATGCCTTTGTCCTTCGAGGCCGAAGGCCTCTACAGGTGCTTCGAGGCCGAAGGCCTCTACAGGTGCACCACGGAGCACGTGGTGGTCCGGGTGATCCCGTTGATGAGCTGGATCTGGTTGACCACCAGGCGCCCGAGATCGTCCATGGACGCGGCTTCGGCCAGGACGATCACGTCGTAGTTCCCGGTCACGTTGTGGGCGGCGATGACGCCGTCGATGGCGCCGACCTCCTCCGCCACCTGGGCGGAACGACCCACGTCGGTCTGGATGAGGACGTATGCCTGCGCCGCGCTCATCGGGCCACCCCCTCCGGCGGTCGCCCCGCCGAGCGGGGCACTCTGCTTGTCTGGTTCGGTCGCTGACGCTCGCTCACGCCGACAGCCGCTTCTCGAGGGCGTGCAGCTCGTCGCAGAGCTCGACCGGAACCCGGTCGCCCAGGCTGGCGTAGTGCTCCTCTATGGAGGGCACCTCGGCGCGCCACTCCTCGACGTCGACCCGGAGCAGCTCGGCCATGTCCTCGGAGGCGACGTCGAGCCCATTGGTGTCGATGCTGCCGTCCGCGGGCACCAGGCCCACCGGTGTCTCCACGGCATCCGCCGTCCCGGTCACCCGGTCGAAGATCCAGGCCAGCACCCGGCTGTTCTCGCCGAAGCCCGGCCAGAGCCATTTGCCGTCGGAGCGCTTTCGGAACCAGTTGACGTAGTAGAGCTTCGGCAGCTTGGCGGGGTCGGCCGAGGCACCGATGTGCAGCCACTGGCCGAGATAGTCGCCCATGTTGTAGCCACAGAAGGGCAACATGGCGAAGGGGTCACGGCGGAGCTTGCCGACGGCGCCGGCGGCGGCGGCGGTGGTCTCCGACGCCATGATCGACCCCAGGAACACCCCGTGCTGCCAGTTGCGGGCCTCCTGCACCAGGGGGACCACCGAGGATCGGCGGCCGCCGAAGAGGATGGCCGAGATGGGCACGCCTTTGGGGTCCTCCCATTCGGGGGCGATGGTGGGGCACTGGGCGGCGGGAGCGGTGAAGCGGGCGTTGGGGTGGGCGGCCGGGCCTCCCGACTCGGAGGTCCAGTCCTGGCGCTTCCAGTCGGTGAGGTGGGCGGGCGGCTCGGCGGTCATGCCCTCCCACCACACGTCACCGTCGTCGGTGAGGGCGGTGTTGGTGAACAGGCAGTTGGCCCGGAGGGTGTCCATGGCGTTGTGGTTCGTGCGGTCCGACGTGCCGGGGGCGACCCCGAAGAAGCCGGCTTCGGGGTTGATGGCCCACAGGCGGCCGTCGTCGCCGAACTTCATCCAGCAGATGTCGTCGCCCACGGTCTCGACCTTCCAGCCCGGAAGGGTGGGGATGAGCATGGCCAGGTTGGTCTTGCCGCAGGCCGACGGGAAGGCGCCGGCGATGTACTGCGAGTCGCCGCCCGGGTTCGTCAGCTTGAGGATGAGCATGTGCTCGGCCAGCCAGCCGTCGTCGCGGGCCATCGACGAGGCGATGCGCAGGGCGAAGCACTTCTTGCCCAGCAGGGCGTTTCCGCCGTATCCGGACCCGTACGACCAGATCGCCCGCTCCTCGGGAAAGTGGACGATGTACTTGTTGTCGGCGTCACAGGGCCACGGAACGTCGTCCTGGCCCGGCTCGAGCGGCGCGCCGACCGAGTGGAGGCAGGGCACGAATTCCCCGTCGGTGCCGAGGGAGTCGAGGACCTTCTGGCCCATGCGGGTCATGATCCGCATGTTCACCGCCACATAGGCGGAGTCGGTGATCTCCACGCCGATGTGGGCGATCGGTGAGCCGATGGGCCCCATGCTGAAGGGCACCACGTACATGGTGCGGCCCTTCATCGACCCCCGGAACAGCTCGGTCAACGTCTGCTTCATCTCGGCCGGGTCGCGCCAGTTGTTGGTGGGCCCGGCGTCGATCTCCTTGGCCGAGCAGATGTAGGTGCGGTCCTCGACCCGGGCGACATCGCCGGGGTCAGAGGTGGCCCAGTAGCTGTTGGGCCGCTTGGCGTCGTCGAGGCGGGTGAAGGTGCCGCCGTCGACCAGGAGCTGGCACAGCCGGTCGTACTCCTCCTCGGAGCCGTCGCACCACTCGACCTGATCGGGCTGACACAGTGCGGCCACCTCGTCCACCCAGTCGAGCAGGCGCCGGTTCGCGGTGGTGGGTGGGCTGGTGGTGGCCGTCATACCGTCCTTCCGTCGGGTCGCGGGGCGAAACCCGGGGTGCCCATGTCGACCTCGGAGCCCAGGCGCACCCTGGTGGCCCGGCCATCGCCGTCGAGGTCGAAGACGACGCGCTGACCTTGGCGCAGCATGCGGAAGACCGAACCGGTGAGGGCGTGAGGGGAGAGGTCGTACTCCGAGCGGTCGGTGTCCCGCATCACCACCCCCTCCGATGTCCCGGGGTCGTACGACTTGATGACTCCCTGCAAGAGGCCTCCTGTTCTGCGGATACCTTCTGGCCACGACGTTACCGGAATTCGCCCTGATTGAGCGGCTGCGCCATCGCCTCGTCGGCCCACCTGGGCAGACGTGGGTCGGTGACGACGTGGCGGTGGTGCCGGCCCCGTCCGGCTCCATGCTGCTGGCCGCCGACGCGGTGGTTGCCGGCGTCCACTGCGACCTCGACCTGGTGGGCCTCGACGACATGGGCTGGAAGGCCATGGTCGCCAACGTGAGCGATGTGGCGGCCGTGGGGGGCCGTCCCTGCTACGCCGTCGTCACCGTGTGTGGCCCGCTGGCGCAGCTCGATTTCGACCTGCTCTACGACGGCCTGGTGGGGGCCTCCGACGCCTACGAGTGCCCGATCGTGGGCGGCGACCTGTCGTCGTCGGCGACGCTCGTCGTGTCGGTGGCCGTGGTCGGCGACGGCGGCTCCGGAGTACCGCCGCCGGTGCTCCGCTCCGGCGCCCGCCCGGGCGACACCCTGTTCGTCACCGGCCCCTTGGGGTCCTCGGCGGCGGGGCTGGAGTTGCTCCGGTCCGGACAGACGGCCGATGCGCCCGACCTGGTCCTCTCCCACCGCCGCCCGAGGGCCCGCCTCGACGAGGGCACCGCAGCCCGGGCCGCCGGAGCGACGGCGATGATCGACGTGTCCGACGGGCTGGCTTCCGATCTCCGTCACCTTGCCGACGCGTCGGGTGTCGGTGTCGTGCTCGACCGGGTCCCGATCGCCATCGGAGTCGGCCGGGTGAGCGACGACCCCGAGGCGACGGCTCTGGGCGGCGGCGAGGACTACGAGTTGCTCTTCGCCGCCCCCGACCCGACCCGTATCGAGACGGCGTTCGCCGAGCGGGGCCTGGGCACGCCGCTGCGGATCGGCCGGTGCACCGACGACCCGGCCGAGCGCCGCCTGCGCGACGGTGATCTCCCTGTGGTCGGCTGGGAGCACCGGTGAGCCCAGGGCGGCGCCCCGTGGCCCTCACCATCGCCGGCTCGGACTCGAGCGGGGGGGCCGGCATCGTCGCCGACCTGAAGACCTTCGAGGCTCACGGCGTCTGGGGTACGGCGGCCATCACCGCGGTGACGGCGCAGAACACCCTCGGCGTCCAGGCCGTGGAAGCGCTGTCACCCGAGGTGATCCGGGCTCAGATCGCCTCGGTGGTGTCGGACCTGGGGGTCGACGCGGCCAAGACCGGCATGCTCGCCTCGGCTGAGGTGGTGGAGGCGGTGGCGTCGACCGTCGCCCAGCTCGGGGTGCGGCCGCTGGTCGTCGATCCGGTCATGGTGGCTTCCACCGGCGGCCGGCTGCTCGATCCGGATGCGGTGGAAGCGGTGACCAGCCTGCTCCTGCCCCTGGCGACGGTGATCACGCCCAACCTGGCCGAGGCGTCGGTCCTGGCCGGCTTCGAGGTCGCCGACCGCGCCGGCATGGAGCGAGCGGCTCGGATGCTCGCCGACCTGGGCCCTGGCGTGGTCCTGGTCAAGGGCGGCCACCTGGGCGGCGACGCCTCGCCGGACTGCCTCCTGGTGGCCGGTGGGGAGCCGGTGTGGTTGGAGGGGGCCCGCCTGCCGGCCGACGGGGCCCACGGGTCCGGATGCGTGCTGGCGGCCTCCATCTGCGCCGAGCTGGCCCGGGGCATGGAGCCGGCCGACGCCTGCCTGGCCGCCAAGCGCTTCGTCGAGCGGGCGATAGAGGCCGGCCCCGCACTGGGTGACGGCGTCGTCCCCGTCGATCCGGGATGGGCCCGGTCACAGGAACGGCTGCCGTAGCAGTACCGTCGATCCGGTGGACGGCGACCGCCTCGACGACGAGCAGATCGCACTGGTCATCCGCCGGGCCACCGAGCTCGACGGCCAGTCGCTGGCCGGCCAAGCGGGGCTCGACCTGGTCCTCCTCGAGGAAGCTGCGGTGGAGGCCGGCCTGTCGCGGGAGTCAGTGCGGCGGGCGGTGGCCGAGCTGCGGGCCGGCGCGCTCAGCATCGACAGCGGCCCTCCGCCGAAGCGGGCCGGTCTCGGCCCGACCAGCCTCACCGTCGCCCGGTGCGTGCCCGGGCCGTTCACCGCGGTCGACGACATCATGCGCCGGTTCCTGGCCAAGGAGCAGTTCCACCTGCGCCGCGACTTCGGCACCAGCTCCAGCTGGTCCCGCCGCCAGGACGTCGGCGCCCGGGTCCGGGTCCAGTACGACAAGAGCATCCACCGCCGGCTTCTGCTCCGGGATGCCGAGCACGTGGAGCTGGCGGTGGTCGAGGAGCCGGGTGACCGCGGCATGGTGATGGTCAAGCTGGCGGTCGACGTGAAGCCGCTGCGGCGGGCCCACCGGGTCGCCGTCGGCCAAGGGGCGGGGGGCGGCGCCGCCGTCGCCGCGGTCGGCCTCGTCCTGCTGGGCATGCCCGAAGCCGTCGTCGTCGTCCCGGCGGCCGCCGCCTCGGGTGTCGCCCTCGGGCATCGGGTGGGCGCCCAGCGCTTCCGCACGAGCGTGGGCAACCTGGAGACCGCCCTGGAGGGCTTCCTCGACAGCGTGGAGCGCCGGGGCCGCTGAAGGCCGGGTCAGCTCAGCCGAAGACGAGCGGCGGCGGCTCGATGAACCGCACGGACTCCGTGACCTTGCGCAGGGATTCCGGCAACGAGTCCAGAGGCAGGTCGGCCTCACCGGACTCGGTGGTCACCGAAGTGACGAGCTCCTGGTCGTTCACCATGAGGACCCGGTCGAAGGTGCTCTCGAACAGCGACTTGGGCCCGGCGATGCCGAAGCTCGAGCCGAGCGGGGCATGGACCTCGAAGCCGGCAGAGGTGAAGTGGGCCTTGGCCGGGGTGATGGAGGCCAGGTCGTTGGCCGGCACCGACAGCGTCACGACCGCGGAGATCCACGGTTCCTGGTTCATTCCGGGCCGGCTTTCAGGCGCAGAGCTAGCGGACTGACTTCTGGACCTTGCCGGCCTTGATGCACGATGTGCACACCGACAGCCGGCGGGGCGTGCCGTTCACGACGGCCCGGATTCGCTGGATGTTGGGGTTCCAGCGCCGGCGCGTGCGCCGGTGCGAGTGGCTCACGGCCATGCCGAAACTCGGGTGCTTTCCACAAACCTGACAAACCGCGGCCATGGGCCAAGGGTAGTCGACCGGGCACCCCACTACGATTCCCGCCCATGGAGACCCTGGGCCCTGAGCAGCTGCGCGCCACCATGCTGGCGTACCGCGACGCCCTGCGGGCCCACCAGGACCGGCTGAACCGGCTCAACGTGTATCCGGTCCCCGACGGAGACACGGGCACCAACATGGCCCTCACCCTGGAGTCGGTGGTGGCCGCCCTCGACGGCGTGGACGCCGGCGCAGTCCAGAAGGCGGTCATCCACGGGTCGTTGATGGGCGCCCGTGGCAACTCGGGGGTCATCCTCTCCCAGGTCCTCCGCGGGCTGGCCGAGGGTCTGGGCGCCGCCGACCCGGTCGGTGCCCCGGGCGTGGCCGAGGCCCTGTCCGGCGCCAGCCGGCTGGCCGACGCCGCGGTCATGCGGCCGGTGGAGGGCACCATCCTCACCGTGGCCCGGGATGCGGCAACCGCAGGGGAGCGGGCTCGCGACCGCAGCGTGGTGGAGGTGTTGGAGGCGGCGGCATCGGCGGCGGCCGCGTCCCTGGACCGAACGCCTGAGCTCCTTCCCGTGCTGGCGGAGGCGGGGGTGGTCGACGCCGGAGGGGCGGGCTTCGTCCTCCTCATCGACGCCCTGCTCCACGCGGCCGACGGTCGGCCCCTGCCCCCGTGCGACGACGACCCGTCTGAGGCCGCCCGCCCCACGGTCGCGACCGCCGGTTCCGACGAGGACGACGGGCATGGACCGGCATCGGAGGGTCAGGGCGGCCGCTACGAGGTCATGTACTTCCTCGAGGCGCCCGACGAGGCGGTCGAAGGGTTCAAGCAGGCCTGGGACGCCATCGGGGACTCCATCGTCGTCGTGGGCGGCGAGGGGCTGTGGAACTGCCACGTCCATACCGACGACATCGGCGCCGCGGTGGAGGCCGGGCTCGACGCCGGTGGTCGGCCCCGCCAGATACGGGTCACCGACCTGCACCAGCAGGTGGCCGACGAGCGGCGGAACCGTTCGCAGGTCACCACCGCAATCGTGGCCGTCGGCGCCGGGGAGGGCATCGACGACATCCTGCGGTCCCTCGGCGTCCAGGAGGTGGTGGCCGGCGGCCAGTCGATGAACCCCTCGACCGCCCAGATCCTCGACGCCATCGAGGCCACCGCCGCCGACGGAGTCATCGTGTTGCCCAACAACAAGAACGTCGTCCCCGTGGCCGAGCAGGCCGCCCGGCTGGGCACCCGGAAGGTCCACGTCGTGCCGACGCGGAGTGTGGCCGAGGGGTTGGCGTCGCTGCTGGCCTACGACCCCGAGGTCGACGTCGACACCAACGTCACGGCCATGCTGGACGCGGCGGCCCAGGTGGCGTGGGGTGAGGTCACCAGGGCCGTGCGCGACGCGGCCAGCACGCCCGCCGGACCGGTGCAGAACGGCGACTGGCTGGGCCTCGACCACGGCTCCATCGCGGTGATCGAGCCCGACCTCGCGGCCGCCGCCTGCGGGCTGCTCGACCGTCTCGTGGCCGAGAGCCATGAGGTGGTCACGGTCATCGAAGGAGACGGCTCCGACCGCGCCGTCACCGCCCGGCTCACCGAGTGGTTGGCCAAGCACCGACCCGACGCGGCGGTCGAGGTCCACCACGGCGGCCAGCCGCTCGCCGCCTACCTCTTCAGCGCGGAGTAGAGGTGACGGCTGGTCGGAGGCTGGGCCAGCTGGCGATCATCCCCGTCGCCGAGCTCAAGGGGGTGGGGGAGAAGAAGGCCGAGGGCCTGGAGATCATGGGCATCCGCACCGTGCTCGACCTGCTGACCCACTATCCCCGCCGCTACCTCGACCGGACCCGGCAGACGTCGATCGTCGAGATGAAGGAGCACGACGAGGCCATGGTCCTGGCCACGGTGAAACGGGTGCAGTCCCGCCGCACCCGCCAGCGCCGGGCCATGGTCGACGTCGACGTGTTCGACGGGTCGAGCTACCTCCACGTCGTCTTCTTCAACCAGCCGTGGCGGGCCAAGCAGCTCTCGGTGGGCACCCAGGCCGTCTTCTTCGGGAAGATGGAGCGCTACAAGGGCCGGCCGCAGATGACCAACCCGGTGGTCGACCTGGTCGGCGATCGCACCGGCAAGATCGTGCCCATCTACGCCCAGTCCGAGAAGGCGGGCCTCGCCACGTGGGAGCTGGCCGGGTTCATCGAGGAGGCGCTGGCCCGGGCCGGGCCCATGGCCGACCCGTTGCCGGAGGAGTGGCGCGACCGCCTCGACGTGGTCGACCGCACCTGGGCCTTCCGGGCCATCCACAATCCCGAGTCGATGGCCGCGGCCCAGGCGGCCCGCCGCCGGCTGGTGGTCGACGAGCTTCTGCGCCTGCAGCTGGCGCTCGTCATGCGCAAGCGGGCGATCGAGCGGGAGTCCAAGGGTATCCGCCATGTGGTGGACGGCGAGCTGGTCCGCCGGTTCCATGGCGGGCTCCCGTTTCCCCTGACCGGTGCCCAACGGCGGGCCATCGCCGAGATCGCCGCCGACCTGGCCGGGATCCACCCGATGCACCGGCTGCTCCAGGGCGACGTGGGATCGGGCAAGACGCTGGTGGCCGTGACCGCCCTGCTCATGGCCGTGCAGGGCGGGTTCCAGGGGGCGTTCATGGCCCCCACCGAGGTGCTGGCCGAGCAGCACGGCCTGTCCGTGCGCCACGTGTTGGGACGCCTCACCGTCCCCGACGAGGGCACCCTTACCGGCGACCGGCCGCTGCGGGTCGAGCTCATCACCAACCGCACGGCGGCAGGCGAGCGAAGCCGGATCCTGGGCGGGCTGGCGGACGGCACCGTCGACCTGCTCATCGGCACGCACGCCCTGCTCGAGGAGAAGGTGGCGTTCCGCGCCCTCGGTGTGAGCGTCATCGACGAGCAGCACCGCTTCGGCGTGGAGCAACGGGCCGCTCTGCGAGGCAAGGGCGACGACCCGGATGTGCTGGTCATGACGGCGACGCCCATCCCCCGAACCGCGGCCATGACGGTCTACGGCGACCTCGACGTCACCGTGCTCGACGAGATGCCTCCCGGCCGCTCGCCCGTCGTCACCCACTGGGCCCGCGGCGAGCTCGAGGTGGCCGAGGCGTACGGCCGGGTCGAGACCGAGGTGGCCGCCGGCCGCCAGGCCTACGTGGTGTGCCCGCTGGTCGAGGAGTCGGAGAAGGTGGCGGCCAAGGCGGCCACCGTCGAGTTCGCCAGGCTCAGCGGAGAGGTGTGGCCCGGCTTGCGTCTCGCCCTGCTGCACGGCCAGATGCCCTCGAAGGAGAAGGAGGCGGTCATGGCCTCCTTCCGGGCCGGCGAGCTCGACGTGCTCGTCGCCACCACGGTCATCGAGGTGGGGGTCGACGTCCCGAACGCGACCGTGATGATCATCGAGGACGCTGATCGCTTCGGCATGGCGCAGCTCCACCAGCTGCGGGGCCGGGTCGGCCGAGGCGGCGACCAGTCCTGGTGCTACCTGCTCGGCGCGGCCGCCACCCCCGACGCCGAGGAGCGGCTGTCGGCCATCGAGCGCAGCACCGATGGCTTCGAGCTGGCCGAGGTCGACCTGGAGATCCGGGGCGAGGGTACCGTGCTGGGCACCCGCCAGAAGGGCCAGAGCGACCTCAAGCTGGCCAGCCTGCGCCGGGACAAGGAGTGGGTGGGCCGGGCGCGGGAGGTGGCCTTCGCCATCGTCGACGCCGACCCCACCCTCGCCACCCAGGACGTGTTGCGTGAGGAGCTGCGCCTGCTGGTCGAGCCCGAGGAAGCCGAGTTCCTCTTCAAGAGCTGATTTGCGCAACTCGCAAGGTGGGATCGACCTCCATTCCGAGGGCCAAGCAGACCGCCAGTCGAGCTGCGCGGCGCCGCTCAGAGATCGTAGAGCGGGTTCTCCCCAAACCCGGTGGCATAGGCTGCTGGTTGCAGGCGACGGCAAGGGAGATCGGTTGGCGAGATACCCGGGCTATGGCGAAACGGGGCGCTTCGAGCGCCTGGGGCGGCGTTGGGCCGCCCTGCCAACCGCATACCGGGTCAATGTGTCTCTGTATGGGTTGGCCCTGCTGGCGCTCGGGGGACTTCTGCTCGAGGTGACGCAGGGTCGGCCTGGGCAGAACTTCTCGGTCGCCGGAGGCGTAGAAGGATCGACTACGACGGCGACGTCGCTCACGTCGACCACTTCGACGTCACCAACTGTGACGACAGTGGCGACGCTCGCTGAGGGGACGACGAACGTCTGTCGCTCCCAGCACTGCTCTCGTGGCCACAACCGCCGTGCTGACTACGACGACCCGCGTGACGTCGACGGTTCGTGCGACAACGACCACAACCGAGCCGCCGACCACCAGCACGGAGCCACCAAGCACGAGCACCAAGCAGGAGCCCACGACCACAACCG
>CADCTB010000139.1 GCA_902805665.1 uncultured Acidimicrobiales bacterium | reverse complement strand
CCATGAGAACGATGTCCATTGGCGCCCCGAGCCCTTGTCCTGGCGGAATCCTTCCCGGAGGGGCCGGCCGGTAAGCGAGGTACGAGGGAGCATCCTCCAAATACTCCTTGACGAGTAATCGTAGAGGAGTACTCTTCCGTCCGTGCCTCCCCGCAGCACCAGGTCCAATCCGCTGGCCTTGGCGGTGCTCACCTGCTTCCTCGAGCGGCCGATGCACCCCTACGAGGTGGCCCAGACGCTGCGGGCGCGGGCCAAGCACGAGAGCATCCGGCTCAACTACGGGTCGCTGTACGGGGTGGTCGAGGCGCTCGAGAAGCGCCAGCTGATCCGGGCGCGCGAGACGGTCCGGGCCGGGCGCCGGCCGGAGAGGACGATCTACGAGATCACCGACACCGGGCTGCGGGAGATGGCCGACTGGCTCTCGGAGCTGCTGTCGGCCCCGGTGAAGGAGTACCTCCAGTTCGAGGCGGCCCTGAGCCTCCTGCCCGCCCTCCCGCCCGACGAGGCCCTCGCCGCCCTGCGCCAGCGCTGCGCCACCCTGGAGATCGAGATCGCCCTGCTCGACGGCGCCGTCGCCGCGGCCCGGGCCCACGGCATGCCCCGGCTGTTCGCCCTGGAGAGCGAGTACGTCCAGGTGCTCCGGCGGGCCGAGCTCGACTACGTCGAGCGGCTGGCAAAAGACATTGAGTCCGGCGAGCTCACGGGGCTAGACCAGTGGCGGAGCTGGTACGCCCCCGGCGGCGAGCGGGACGCCGACGCCCATTCCGACGTACCTACCGATCCACAGTCCTGCTGAGGAGAAACTGCACATGCCTCCCATCCTGGAAGCCCGCGGGCTCACCAAGCGGTTCAAGACCACCCAGGCCCTCGCCGGCCTCGACCTGACGGCCGACCGCGGTCAGGTCACCGCCATCCTCGGCCCGAACGGGGCGGGCAAGACCACCTTCATCCGCATGGTGGCCACGCTCCTGCTGCCCGACGAGGGCACCCTCACGGTGGCCGGGATCGACGCCATCAAGGAACCGGACAAGGTAAGGCGGGCCATCGGCCTGGCCGGCCAGTCGGCTGCTGTCGAAGGCGCCATGTCCGGCCGGGAGAACCTGGTGCTCGTCGGCCGCCTGTTCGGCCACGACACCCGGCAGGCCAAGGCCAGCGCCGAGGTCGTCCTCGACCTGCTCGACCTGACGGAGAGCGCCGACCGCCTGGTGCGCACCTACTCGGGCGGCATGCGCCGCAAGCTCGACCTCGGCGCCAGCCTGGTCGGCGCCCCGGAGCTGCTCCTGCTCGACGAGCCCACCACCGGGCTCGATCCCAGGAGCCGCAACGACCTCTGGGACGCGATCAGGAGCCTGGTGGCGGCGGGCACCGACGTGCTCCTCACCACCCAGTACCTCGACGAAGCCGACCAGCTCGCGGCCCGGATCGCCATCATCGACCAGGGCAAGGTCATCGCCGAGGGCACGCCCGACGAGCTCAAGTCGAAGGCGGGGAACGACGTGGTCGAGGTCCACGTCGCCGACGCTTCCGAGCTCGACCGCGCCATCGCCGCCCTCGCCCCACTGGGCTGCGAACGGCCCAGGGTCGACCGTCCCACCCGCTCGATCGCCGTGCCGGTGGAACGGGGCTCGGCCCAACTGCTCGAGGCCGTGCGGCTGCTCGACGGCCTCAACCTGGCCGTCAGCGACATCGGACTGCGCCGCGCCACCCTGGACGAGGTCTTCCTCGCCCTCACCGGTCGCCCAGCCGAGAGCGAACCCGATCCCGAGGCCGACGGGTCGGCCACCACCGACAAGCGCCGCCGTTCCCGGCGCGCCGCCGCCTGATCCGAGGAGCACCTGAGATGACGACCGCCAATCCCACCGTGACCGCCGATCCCACCCGCACTCTGGATCTGCCCCGACCGACGCGGCCGGCCGGAGCGCTCACCACCGCCCTCGGCGTGGCCCGCCGCACCGTCCTCCGCAACATCCGCAACCCGCAGGTCTTCGTCCTGGGGATGGTCCAGGGCGCCATGTTCCTGCTCATCTTCCGTTACGTGTTCGGCGGCGCCATCACCACCAACGGGATCCGCTACGTCGACTTCCTGGTCCCGGGGTTCGTCGGCACTGGCGTGCTCTTCGCCGGCATGACGTCGTCGATCGGCGCGGCCGAGGACCTCAAGGAGGGCTTCTTCGACCGCCTCCGATCCCTGCCCGTGCCCCGCATCGCCATCGTCTCCGGCCGCGTCGTGGCCGACACCATCCTGGCGACGATCGGCTTGACGGTGACGACGGTGGTCGGCTTCGCCATGGGGTTCCGGACGTCGGCCCCCCTCGGCAGTCTCCTGCTGGCGGTTGCGCTGTGCGTGTTCGCCGCGTTCGCCTTCACGTGGATGTTCGTGCTGCTCGGCATCATGGCCGGCAACCCCCAGGCGGCCCAGGGCATCGGCATCCTGGTGTTCCCGTTGACCTTCGTGTCGAGCGCTTTCGTGCCCGTCGAGTCCATGCCCGGATGGATGCAGGCCTTCGCCAGCAACCAACCCCTCACCATGATCGTCAACGCCACCCGGGCGTTCACCTTGGGCGACGTCGACGCGGTACGGGTGCTGGGCCACCCCGCCAGCTACTTCGCCGTCCGCTCGCTGTTCTGGTGCGCCCTCTTCATCGTCGTGTTCGCACCGCTGGCCGCCCGGCGCTACCAGCGGGGCTGACCCTGCCGAACGGGTCATGTACCGTACATCACGTTGCAGCGCTGGGGAGCGTTGGTTGGGACGGTGGGCTGTGCCGGTGACCAAGGTGCGTGAGGGGGACGGGGATCGTCGGCTGAACTTCGGTCGCCTCCTCTCCAGTGCTCTCAAGGCACGGGACATGAAGCAGGAGGAGCTGGCCGGCATGCTGGGGACGACCCAGTCATCGGTCAGCGGATGGATCCACGGAAAGTACGAGCCGGTGGCGGCCACCGTCTTCTGCGTCGAGCGCTGCCTCGGCCTGGATCCGGGGTCGCTCTCCCGACCTCTCGGCTACCTGCCGGTGGACCCCATGTCGTCGACCGTCGACGTCGAGACCGCCATCACCCAGAGCGCCCAGCTCGACGATGACGAGAAGGCGGCCCTGGCCGCCATGTACCGCGTCCTGGTCAGGCGCAGCCTCAGGCGAGGCCGCGGTTCCGGCACGCCGTCGCCCGTCGCCCGTCCCCGATCGATCGCCGGGAGCCGGTAGCCAGGAAGCCAGGACCGTCACAGGGCGCGGGTACTGTCGCCCCTATGACACCGAGTTCAGCGGCCTACCAGTCGCTGTACCGGCGCTACCGCTCCCAGCGGTGGTCGGAGCTCAAAGGCCAGGACCACGTCAGCCAGACGCTGCGCAACGCAGTCCGCGAGGGGCGGGTGGCGCACGCCTACCTGTTCAGCGGGCCGCGGGGCACCGGCAAGACGTCGTCGGCCCGCATCCTGGCCAAGGCGCTCAACTGCGCCAACCCGGTGGAGGGCGAGCCCTGCGGCATCTGTGACTCCTGCGTCGGGATCACCGAAGGTCGCTCGCTCGACGTGGTCGAGCTCGATGCCGCCTCCAACCGGGGCGTCGACGCCATGCGCGAGCTGGTCTCCCGGGCTGCGCTGGGCACCCCCGGCCGCTGGAAGGTCTACATCGTCGACGAGGTCCACATGCTGACCACCGACGCCTCGACCACCCTTCTCAAGACCCTGGAGGAGCCTCCCAGCCACGTGATCTTCGTGCTGGCCACCACCGAGCCGCAGAAGGTGCTCCCCACCATCCGCAGCCGCACCCAGCACTTCGAGTTCCGCCTGCTGCCGCTCGAGCTGCTCAGCCAGCACCTCAGGTGGGTGGCGGCCGACGCCGGGCTCGACGTGCCGGCGGAGGTCATCGACCTCGTCGCCCGGCGAGGCAAGGGGTCCGTCCGCGACGCCCTTTCGGTGCTCGACCAGGTGGCGGCGGCCGGCGGGATCGACCACCACGCCCCGTCGGTGGGCGAGTTCGTCGAGGCCCTGTGCGACCGCGATGCGGCCCGGGCCGTGGCTGCGGTCGCCGAGCGCTGCGGCGCCGGCCTCGACCCCCGCCAGGTCGCGACCGACGTCCTCGAGCGACTGCGCCAGACGCTGCTGGTGAGCGTGTCCCGTTCCTTGGTCGGGCTTCCCGACGAGGAGCTGGACAACGTCGAGGCCGAGGCCCACCGCCTGGGGCGGGCGGCCACCGTCCGGGCCATGGAGGTCCTGGGCCAGACCCTCGTCGACATGCGGGAGGCGCCGGACCCCCGGGTCCTGCTCGAAGTGGCCCTGGTCCGCCTCTGCCGGCCCGAGCTCGACGCCTCCCCCGCCGCCCTGCTCGAGCGAATCGAACGCCTTGAGCGCGCCCTCGCCGGCAAGGCCCCGGCCCCGGGCTCGGTGCCCGCCGCGGCTTCCCCAGCTCCGGCACCCGTTGCGGCCGCGGCTGCGCCCGCCCCTGCGCCGGCGGCGACCGCCG
>CADCTB010000138.1 GCA_902805665.1 uncultured Acidimicrobiales bacterium | reverse complement strand
CCGCACTGTCACCAGCTGGGGACTGGCCGCCGAGTACGGGTTCACCGACATCGACGGGACTCGACCGGACTGGGGCGCCCACTTCCGGGAGCACGTGTTGGCCGCCGCGGTGTGACGGACGAGCGGCAGGGACTGTCATCCTGTTCCCCGCATGGACCCCGACACCGCTCTGCCTTCCGAGGACCAGGTGGTCGACCGCCTGCACCGCCATCTGCGCAGCTGGCTGGGCGCCTGGCCCCCGGCGGACGAGCTGACGATCGTGGGCTCCGTCCGGCGGGAGGAGCCGGGGTGGGTGCCTTCCGATCAACCCGACGTGCCGGCGTGGTTGCGGCCATTCGGGGGAAAGGTCCTCGTCGTGCGCGAGGACGGGCAGTACGTCGCCGGCTTGGGGATCAAGCGCCATGACGAGCTGGGCCAGGAAGTGGCAGTGGCCACCGAGGAGCCCTGGCGGGGCCGCGGCCTGGCCCGGGCCCTCGTCAGCCGGGCGGCATCCGACATCCTCCGGCAGGGCGGGGTGCCCATCTACCTGCACGGCCGGGCCAACGCGGCGTCGGCCCGCGTGGCCGAAGCAGCCGGCTTCCCGGATCGAGGGTGGCTCATCCTCGGCCTTCCCACCGCAAGCTGAACGCCGTGTGGCCTCGGTCGGCGTCGGCCTCTATTGTCCCGAGCCGAACGAGGCTGGGGGGGAACGCGACGTAGATGTTCGAGACGGAGATTCGACGCGACGGCACGCCTGCACGTTCTGCTGTCGAAACTCTGCCGGCCGGCGGGCGGCAGGAAACGGTCCCGCCCGGGCCACCTCTCAGCCGGCGGGACCGGTGGTTCCCGTTCCTCGCGTTCGGCGTGGTGGCAGGGGTGGTGGTGGTCGTCTCGATCCTCGCCCACGCCCACCTGCCCCGGCTTCATCCGTTCCACCGCCAGCTGCAGGGCGACCGCTGGGTCGACGCCTTCGGCTGGTGGGACGGCTGGTGGTACGTCGGCATCGCCCGGCGGGGCTACTGGTTCTTCCTGCCGGACCAGCAGTCTCCGGTGGCCTTCTTCCCCGCCTATCCGGCGGCGATGAGGTTCCTGGGGCGGGTGGTCGGTGGTCCGCTGGTGGCCGGGTTCCTGCTGACGCTCGCGTGTGGGCTCGGCGTCGCCGTGCTGTTCCACCGGTGGTGCGTGGCCAAGATCGGGCCGGCACAGGCGCGACTCGCCGTCCTCCTGCTGCTGGTCTACCCCTTCGCCTTCTACCTGATGGGGGCGGTGTACGCCGACGCCCTGTTCATCGTGGCGTCGCTGGCCGCCTTCCTCGCCCTGGAGAACGACCGGCCGGTGCTGGCCGGCCTGGCCGGCATCGTCGCCACCGCCAGCCGTCCGGTGGGCGCGGCGCTGGTGCTCGGGCTCTGGGTCCTCTACCTCGAGCGCAACGGCGTGCTCCGCCGCCTCGGCGCGCGGGCTGAGGGCCGCCCCGGGCTCCGAGCCGTGCTGAGCCGGGTGCGGCCGGCCCACGCCGGTCTGCTCCTGGCCCCGCTGGGACTCGTCGCGTTCTGCGGGTTCCTCGCGGCGCGCTTCGGCGAACCGTTCGCCTTCTTCGACGTCGCCGGAGCGCTGGGCTGGGACCAGCCGCCCGGCGCCCACACGTGGTTCAAGGTCCACTGGGTCAAGGCCATGTGGAACGGCCCGTGGACCGACGGGCACTTCGGGCACCTGGCGATCAACGCGGTGGCGACGATCATCACCGTCGCCTTCATCCCCTCGGTCTTCCGGCGACTGGGCTGGGGCTACGGCGTCTACGTGACGATCGCAGTGGTGGCCACCGCGGCAGCCACGAAGGACTTCGTGGGGATGGGCCGGTACTCCCTCGCCGCTTTTCCGTGCTTCGCGGTGGCGGCGGAGATGCTCTTCCGCCGGCCCCGGCTGGCGTGGGCGGTCCTTGCCGTCTCCGGCGTGAGTCTCCTTGTGCTCACCCAACTGCACGCCCGGGGCACCATCGTCAGCTGACCGGCGTGAGCGACTGAGCCACGGTGGACGGCGCCACGCCGAAGGTGGTGCCTCCGACCAGCGCCAGGAGCTCGCTTCCGACCCGCTCCACCGACAGGCCATGGCGGGGCGTGGGCAGCGGAGGGAGGTCCGACCACCCCTGCGCCACCAGGTCGTACGCCTCGACCTCTCCGTAGGCGCCGCTGGGATCCTCGCCGCCGGCGACGACGAGCCGTCCGCCGACCATGGCGGCGCCCTGGCCGCCGCGGGCGGTGGGCATGGCGGGGAGGCGCTCCCAGCCGCCGGTGACCGGATCGAAGCGCTCGAGTGCCGCCGAGACCGCCCCCGGCGAAAGGAACCGCCCGCCGACGGTGAACACCGACCGGCCGTCGGACGCGGCCGACAGGTGGTCCCGGCGGGTCGGGATGGCCTCGGCGTCACGCCAGCCCGATCCGTCGAAGATCTCGGTGGGCCCGAGCAGGGCGGCGGTGTCGCGGCCACCGGCCAGGACGAGCATGTCGCCCGCCACTGCTGCGGCCGCCGCGCCGCGGGGCCGGCTCAGCCGGGGCAGGTCGACCCAGGCTCCGCCGCGGAGGGCAAGCACGCGGTCGGTGGGCCGGTCGTAGAGCGCCGCCGAGGCCAGGAAACCGCCCATGACGACGATCTCACCCCGGTACGTGGCGGCGGCGGCGTGGTGGACGGCCACAGGCAGCGGGGGACCGGGAGCCCAGGTGTCGGTTGCCGGGTCGTAGCTCTCCACCACTGCTGTCGCCCCCGCACGGGTCAGCCCGCCGATCACCCACACCCGGCCGTCGGCCACGGCAGAGGCCACCTCCTGGCGGGCGGTGGGCGCCGGCGCCCGGCCCGCCCAGGCCGGAGGAGGTGGCGGCGTGGTGGTGGTCGTGGTGGTTGTGGCATCCACGGTCGCCGGCGCCGTGACGGTCGTCGACGGGCTGCCGCCGGGTGAGGCGGAGGGCGACGAAGCGCCCTGGCTGCAGGCGGTGACCATCACGAGCACGAGTCCGGCCATCCGGGGGAGGCGCATCGACTCCACGGTACGGGTGGGCGGGGAGTAGCCTCCACGCGCTCATGAGCCTGGCCGCGGTGGAGTTGGTGGTGATCGACTGGGAAGGCCCCGCGGAGGCACTTCGGGGCCGGCTGGCGCAGCTGCTGGCCCTGGGCGTCGATGTCGTGCTGCACCCGTCGCCCGGTACGAACGCGGCGGCTGCGGCCGTCGACCATGCGGGCGCACCCGGCCGCCTGGTGCTGGCACCGCCCGAGGAAGGCGACGTCGGCGAGTGGGCCCGGCGACGGATGCTGGGGCTCGGCGCCCCGAAGGGCGCAGTCGTCGTCGTCGACGACGTCGAGGCACTGGACGACCTGCTCGTCGCCGGCGTCCGGTTCCCGACGCCGGTTGGCGACCCGTCCTGGCAGCTGGCGGTGGACGGATCCGACCCGGAGCGCGAGCGCGAGATCGAGTCGTGGCTCACGGTGGGCAACGGCCGTACCGGCACCCGCGGGTCTCTCGAGGCGCCCGGGCCGTCCTCGGTGCCGGCGGTGTACGTGGCCGGCGTCTTCGGGACCGACCCCGAGGGGCAGGCGGGGCCGGAGCTGGTGCGGGGGCCCGAGTGGACCGCCCTGCACGTCGGGGAGGACGCGGCGGTGGGCCGGCGCCGCACGCTGGACATGCGCCAGGGAGTGCTCTTCGGTGAGGCCACCGGCTTCCGCTCCGCCCGGTACGCCTCGCTCGCCGATCGCCAGCTCCTGGTTCTGCAGTCGGAGGGGGCCCCGGCCGGCGACGTCGCGGTCCCGGCAGCTACCGGCGCAGTGGAAGCGGTCGACGCCGCCGTCACCGGCCGAGGCGGCCACATACGCATGCAGGGACGCGGCGGGGCCACTGTGTGGTTCGCCTTCTCGACCCACGACGACGGCAACCGGGCCACCCGACTGGTGGCCGTCGACCGGGAGGGCCCGGCCCACGACGCGCTCACCCGGGCCGAGAGCCAGGGCCCGGCTGAGCTCCTCGCCCGCCACCGGCGGGCCTGGCGGGAACGCTGGCTCGACGCCGACGTGGTGGTCGACGGTGCCCCCCAGGCGCAAAGAGATCTCCGGTTCGCCCTCTACCACCTGATGATCGCCGGTGACCCCGAGAGCGACCGGGCGTCGATCGGGGCCCGGTCGTTGAGCGGACCTGGCTACCGGGGCCATGTGTTCTGGGACACCGAGATCTTCGTCCTGCCGTTCTTCATCTGGACCCATCCCGCCACCGCCCGGGCCCTCCTCGCCTACCGGCACCGCACCCTTCCCGCGGCCCGGGCCAAGGCCGCCCGGCTCGGCTATGAGGGGGCGCTGTACGCGTGGGAGTCGGCCGACACGGGGGAGGAGACGACGCCCGAATTCGTCTGGCTGCCCGACGGCACCCGCCTGACCATCCTCACCGGCGTCCAGGAGCACCACATCGCAGCTGACGTGGCGTGGGCGGTCTGGCAGTACTGGCAGGTCACCGGCGACGACGGTTTCATC
>CADCTB010000137.1 GCA_902805665.1 uncultured Acidimicrobiales bacterium | reverse complement strand
ACACGTCTTCGGAGCCGGCCTGGAGCTGGGAGGACACGCTCTGCAGCTCTTCCGAGGTCACCTTGATGGCCGCCATGGGACCACCTCCTCACGTTCCGCCGCCCCGTGTGGGGCGCTCCGGACGAGGCTACCGCCGATGGGACCGTGTTCATGCCGGGCGACGTCGTCGGCATCATTGCGCCCCAGCGCCCGCTCCTGATCACCCAACGTTCCGTACGGCTATGCCTCGTAGGCAGTGACGTCGGGGAAGCCGTTCCCCTTGGCGAGGAGCCGGAACAGCTGCTTGCGTGCGTTCGAAAGGTCGGTCTGGGTGTTGACGCCCGGCACCGATTCGAGCTCACGGACGAGACCGCCAACCTTGTCCAGCTCGACCAGCCCCATGCGATCTTCAGCTGGCCCGAAGCGATAACGCACAGACCGTTCGTCCTCCTCGACCTTGACGAGCAAGGTGTACAGCGCCATCGTCCTCCCTCTCAGCTTCCGGGCCGCCAGGGCGGAGGGTTCGCGGGAAGCTTGCTTCGATCGCCCAGACCCACCGCCCCGCTGCTTGGGCGGCTGCGTCTCGAAGCTCCTCGGGAACTATGGGCGGTGGGCGTCAGAGCGTGCTGCTCCATCTGTCGTGAAACGCCAGCTGTTGCTCGACGGTGGCCGCGTCGTCAGACTCCGTCGGCGCGAAGGCGTCGACCAGGTCGTCGCTCCTGGCCGGCCGGCCCATCGAGTGAAGATAGACCTTGCGACCGCCTGCCTGCCGCGCCATCGGACTCGGCCATGCGTCCGTCCGTGCGGCGTTGACCAGCAACAGCCATCCGTCCGCCTCCAGGATGCGCCGAAGGGCCAACAGCGCAGAGAAAAGATCCTCGCCCTCCTCCATCAGACGACCGAACGGCCCGTCGACGGCGACGCGCCAGGGAGGCCTGTCCGACCACTCCAGCCACACGGGGACACGCTGGTCCGCCCGGATGGCTTCGACCTTCCGGCGGCTCATGGCGCCGACGGCTGGAAGTCGGGACTGGCGATGAAGCGTCCCAGCCTCCCGCTCCGACGGACCTTGTTCACGCCTACGCTTTCGTCTCGAGCTGGGGGGCCAGCTCGAGACCGGGCATCGACGTCGACGTAGAGGCCTGGCCGCCCAGCTCCGGGGGCAGTCACTCCCCGGTCCTCATGGGCCCACCTCCACCGTTCCGCCCCCCGAGTGGGCGCTCTGGGCTGAGGCTATCGCCGATGGTGGGGCAGAGTGGAGCCGTGCGGTGCACGAATCGCCGGCGGCCATGCGGCTGCACCTGAGACTTGTCGAGCCGGCGTCGCGGCGGACGGAGGACGTCGTTCTCACCGCCGAGCCCGAGGCGGCGATGGCCGACGTGGTCGGCGCCCTGGGCGGCGGGCCCCGAACGAAGCTGTTCCATCGGGGCACGCCGCTGGTGACCGCCGGGCAGCTCGGACCGAGCGGGCTCGTCGACGGCGCGGTGTTGACGGTGGGCGCGCCGGGAGCGACGGCCAACGGAGCGGGTCCGGTGGAGCTGGCGGTCGTCGGCGGCCCCCTGAGCGGCCGGTCCTGGCCGATTGCCGCCGGCCCGACCACGGTGGGGCGCTCGGAGGAGGCGGGCGTGTTCCTCGACCACCCGTCGGTGTCGAGGGCCCACTTCCGGGTGAAGCAGCACGACGGTGTGTGGCAGGTGGAGGACCTCGGCTCGACCAACGGCACGTGGGTCGACGGCCGGAGGATCAGCGGCACGCAGGCGGTGCATCCGGGCAACGTCGTGGAAGCCGGTGCCTGCCTGCTGCAGATCCGCACCCGGGCCGCCGGTGACGCCGACCTCCAACCCGACGAGGCGGGCGGGCTGGCGTTCAACCGACCGGCCCGCATCCGGCCCGCGCCGCGGAGGGTCACCGTCGCCTACCCGGCCCGGCCCGGAGAGCGGGAGCCCTACCCCTTCCCGTGGATCCAGGTGATCGCCCCCCTCCTCCTCGCCGCCGCCGCCGTGGCGCTGTTCCGCCGCCCGGAGTTCCTGCTCTTCGCCCTGTTGAGCCCGGTGCTGGCGATCGCCAACAACGTCAGCTACCGCAAGCGCGACGCCGGGCGGGCGAAGCGCGAGGGCGACCGCTACGCGGCCGAGGTGGCCGAGGCGGAAACGGTCATACGGGAGGCCGCCGAACACGAGCTCGCCACCGCCCGTGACCAGTTCTCCGATCCCACCGCGCTGGCCGCCATCGCCGGGGGCCCGAGCCGGCGGTTGTGGGAACGGCGGCCGTCCGACCCGGACGCCACCCTCCTTCGGGTGGGAGTGGCCGACCGCCCTGCGTCGATCACCATCACCAGCCGGGGAACGGAGCGCCCTCCGGCCCCGCCGACGCTGCCGACGGTGCCCGTGACGGTGGACCTCGCCGCGGCCGGCGTGCTCGGCATCGCCGGTCCGCCCGCTGAGGCCCGGAGCGTGGCCCGCTGGCTGGCGGCCCAGCTGGCGACGCTGTGCAGCCCGCGTGACGTCCAGCTGGTCGTGCTCACCCCATCCGACAGCGGTCCCGACTGGGACTGGCTGCGGTGGCTGCCCCACGTCCGGGTGGACGACCCGCACGCGCCGCCCGCCTTGGTGGGCAACGACAAGCTCACCCAGGCCGAGCGGGTGAAGGAGCTCTTGAAGCTGCTCGACGCCCGGTTGGCGGCGGCGCGGGAGAGCCACGGGGCCTCCTTCAGCCCCATGGTGGTCGTGGTGTTCGACGGCATGCGCGCCCTCCGGGCGCTCCCGGGGGTGCCCCGGCTGCTCAAGGAGGGGCCGGCGGTGGGCATCTGCTCCATCGGCCTCGACGACGACGTCACCCGGCTGGCCGAGGAGGGGCGGGCCCAGCTCACGCTCGATGCCACCGACCCGTCCGTGGGGGTGCTCGAGGTCGACGGAGCCGACCAGCCGGTGCGCGGCATACTTCTGGACCGCGTCGACGCCCGGTGGTCCGACGACCTGGCCAGGGCCCTCGCTCCGCTGCGCGACGCCGGCGGCGAGGACGGTGACGCGGTCATCCCCAGGGCCGTCCGCTACGTCGACCTGGCCATGGTCGACACCGATCGGGTCGACGACGTGCTGGACCGGTGGGACATGGGCGGCCGGACGACCGAGGCCCTGGTCGGCGTGTCGGTCGACGGTCCGTTCAGCATCGACCTGCGGCGGGACGGCCCCCACGCCCTGGTTGCGGGAACCACGGGCGCCGGGAAGAGCGAGTTCCTGCAGACGCTGGTGGTCTCCCTGAGTGTGGTCAACCGTCCCGACGCCCTCAACTTCGTGCTGGTGGACTACAAGGGCGCCAGCGCCTTTGCCGACTGCGAACGGCTCCCGCACACGGTCGGGATGGTCACCAACCTCGACGGCCATCTGACCGAGCGGGCCCTCGTGTCCCTCGACGCCGAGCTCAAGCGCAGGGAGCACGCGCTGAAGGACCAGGGCGTCCCCGACATCGACGCTGCGTGGGAGCGGGACGCCGATGCCGCGGCGGCGGCCGGGCTGACCAGGCTGGTGATCGTCATCGACGAGTTCGCCGAGCTGGCCCGGGAGCTGCCCGACTTCGTCACCGGCCTGATCCGCGTCGCGCGGGTCGGGCGCTCGCTCGGCGTGCACCTGATCCTCGCCACCCAACGGCCGGCGGGTGTGGTGTCGCCCGAGATGCGGGCCAACACCGGTCTGCGGGTCGGGTTCCGGATGGAGGACAAGCAGGACAGCGTCGAGGTGCTGGAGGCGCCTCCGGCCGCCGACATCTCGCGGTCCACCCCGGGGCGGGGTTTCGTACGTACCGGAGGACGGTCGGCGCTGGTCGAGTTCCAGGCCGCCCGGGTGGCCGGGCGCCGTCGGGGAGCGAGCGACGACGTCCCGCCGCCCCGGGTCGACCGCGCCCCCTGGAGCCGCCTGGGCTACCCCCTTCCCGCACCCCCTCACCGGGAGGAGACGCAGAGCTCGGCCACCGATCTCCACGCGCTCGTCGACGTGATCGGCGAGGCGGCCGAGCTTCTCGACGTGCCGAAGTCGAGAAGCCCCTGGCTGCCGCCGCTGCCACTCGTGGTCCCCTTGCTCTCCCTCGCAGGAGGTGCGGCGCCCGCGGTGCCCTTCGGGCTCGAGGACCTTCCCCGACGACAGGCCCAGCGCCCAGCGGTGTTCGACGTGGCGACGGCGGGCCACCTTCTGATCGCGGGCGCCGCCCGTTCGGGCCGGTCCACCGCCCTGCGCACGCTCGCCGGGTCGTTGGCCCGCTTCATCTCGCCGTCCAACGTGCATCTGTACGGGCTCGATTTCGGCAACGGCGCCCTGCTCCCTCTCGCCGACCTGCCCCACTGCGGGGCGGTGGTGGCCCGCTCCGAGGCGGCGCGCGTCGAGAGGCTGATCGCCCGTCTCGGGGAGGAGGTGGCCCGCCGCCAGGAGCTGCTGGCCGGGGCCGGCGTGGGCGACATCGCCGAGCAGCGCCGTTCCTCTCCCAAGCAGGACCGGCTGCCCTATCTGGTCGTCCTGCTCGACCGGTGGGAGGGCTTCACCGCCCAGTTCTCCGTCGACGCCGGCTC
>CADCTB010000136.1 GCA_902805665.1 uncultured Acidimicrobiales bacterium | reverse complement strand
TTGGGCGCTCCGGCAATCCTGCTGCTGGCTGCGGTCGGCCTATCGCTCGCCGGGGCACGGGGTGTCGTCGGGCTGGGACTGATTCTCGCGTTCTGGGTGCAGCCCCTGGCTCGGGTCAGCGGCTTGCGACCGGCAGGGGGCTTAGGCGAGAAGGCGTCGGTGCAGCCCGTGGCTCGAGCCGTTTCGGGGCAGTTGGATCCCGGCGATCTAATCATCGCCATGCAGATGGAAGAGGTTCCCGTGCTGGCCTATTACCTCCCCAAGGGACTGCGTTTCGCCACCGCCATGGGACCCGTCACCGATCCAGGCATCGCCGATTGGCGCGACGCGCTGGCCCGGATGCGGACCACCACCGTCGCAGGCGCCCTCGAGCCGGAGCTGGACCAGTCGGCCGTCGGGACGGATGTCCTGCTCATCTGCGCCGAGCCGGAGACCGGTCCCATCTCGCTGCCGTGGTTCGCCCTCATGGAACGCCGCTGTGGGCAATGGCGCTCCGCCCTGGAGGCCGACTCGCGATTCACGCCCTTTCGGCAAGGCCTCGCCCTGGCGCCGTCCGTCGGGAGTGGGCGGCAGGTCGTTGGTTTCACCAAGACGGGGGCCTGAACAGCAGGTGCGTCGTCCCGGCAGCGCGTTCAGGAGCTACCGCCCCACGGAGCTGACCCCCCGACGCGGGGTGGAGCCAGAGTCGCCCCCTGGCGGCCAAGCCATGCCTCGGACGGTCGGGCCGCTGCGCCGCAACCGGTTCCTGTTGTTCGGCTTCGTGCTGGCCTGTTACCTGTCAGCGCCGAATGTGACCAACACCGACGCCTACCTGGCGGTGCCGACGGCGGTCAGCATCGTGCACACCGCCGGCCTGGAACTGGATCAGTTCCGTTCCCCTGTCGTGAAGGCGCACCACGGCTACGTCGAGTCAAGAGGCCGTCACTACGACTACTTCCCATGGGCTGACGCCCTCTTTTTCGTCCCCGGCGTGGTGATCGTCGATGTCCTGGGACGACTGGGGATCGGCTCCGGAGCCCGGGCTCTGGTGGAGGCCAACCGCATGGGCCCTCTGCAGCTGGTAACCGCCAGCCTCGTGACCGCCCTCGCCGCGGTGGCCGTTGCCGTCGTGGCCTACGAGCGGCTTCAAGGATCGGCCAGCCGGCGACGAAGGGTGAGCTTCGGCGTGGGCCTGGTCTTCGCACTGGGAACGGCTGCGTGGTCCACGGCCAGCCGGTCGCTGTGGCAGCACGGACCTTCCATGCTCGCGCTCGCCCTGGCCCTGCTGGCCGCCCAACGGCTCGAACGGGGACACCAGCCGCGCAGGGTGGCCGGCGCCCTCGGAGTTGCCGTGGCCGGCGCCTATGTGCTGCGACCGACCAACGCGATTGCGTTGGTCGCCTTCGTCCTCCTCGTGGTGCTCCGGCATCGGCGGTGGGTCGCCTTCTACATCGTCGGCGTCCTGTCGGTCCTGGCGCCCTTCGTCGCCGTGAATCTCGCCACCTACGGCCGGCTGCTTCCGCCCTACTTCTCCGCGGCGCGCATCAGCCTGCATGGCGACTACCTGGAGGCCCTTGCCGCCAATCTCGTCAGCCCGGCCCGGGGGATCCTCATCTTCTCGCCGGTGGTCGCGCTATCAGTCGTCGGATTCTTGCTCCAGGTCCGGAAGGGGAGGTTGCAGCCACTCGAAGTTCTGGCGGCGGGATGCACCGTGGTTCAGCTCCTGGTCGTGTCGGCGCAGAACGAGGGCTGGTGGGCGGGCCACGCCTTCGGGCCGCGCTTCATGAGTGACGTGCTCCCGTTCCTCGCATACCTTTCCATCCCCGCGGTCGAGGCGCTGCTCGGCGCGCTCCGGGCGTCGACGCCGACCGCCGCGGCACGGTTGGGCGCTGGCGCGGCCGCCCTGGCCGTCGTCGTGAGCGTCGGCATCAATGCCCAGGGCGCATACCTCCGCTCGTCCACCTGTTGGAACGCCCGACCGATGAACGTCGACTTTCATCCGGCCCGGGTCTGGGATCTGCACGACCCCCAGGTGTTCGCCGGCTTTCGAGCGGTCGCGTCCGATGGACTGCGCGACGCCATGCTCGGTCCCTGTCGGAGGACCTCATGACCAAGCTCGAGCCCCGCGCCTCGTGGGTGGTAGCCGGGCGGGGCGCCGGTCATGAGGACGGTGAGTGGGTCAGCCCATCGTCGGAGCGGCGTCTGGCGTCGATCGACGTCGTTGCCCTACTCGGTCTCGTCGTCCTTCTGGCCTTCCTCTGGGGCCGCGGCCGTCACGTCTGGTTCTGGCTCGACGAGGGCATCTCGGTGGGTATCTCCTCTCACCCGTTGACTCAGATCCCGGAGCTCCTGCGCCAGGACGGTTCGCCGCCCCTCTACTACCTCCTACTTCATGGCTGGATGTCCGTCGTCGGCATCTCGGAGGCGGCCACCCACGTCCTGTCGCTGCTCTTCGCTTTGGCCACGGTCCCCACCGCTCTGTGGGCGGGATGGAGCCTGTTCGGGCGACGAGCGGGGTGGATGGCAGCGACCCTGGTAGCCATCAGTCCCTTCGTGGGCAGCTACGCCAACGAGACCCGCATGTACACCCTCGTCGCCCTACTCGGGCTCGTGGCGACGGCGACCTTCCTGCACGCGTTTGTGTTCCGCCACCGCCGCCACCTGCCCGCCTTCGCCGTCTCCCTGACCCTGCTTCTCTACACCCACAACTGGGCTCTTTTCCTCACCCTTGGGGCTGGCATCGCCCTTCTCGGCTGCATCGTTCTCGCTCCCAGGCAGGCCCGGGGCGGCATTCTCTTCGACGGCATCCTCGCCTTCGGAGGCGCCGCCGTCATGTACGCGCCGTGGGTGCCGTCGCTGGCCTACCAGCTGGCCCACACCGGAGCGCCCTTCACGCTGCGTCCCACCCTCCTCATCGTGAGGAATGACCTCATTCAGCTCCTAGGGGGGCCGGAGGCGGTGATCGTCCTGGGCCTGGGATCCGGCGTCGCCTTCATGACCATCCTCCGACGACCCTGGAGCCCCAGAGCGGTGGCCGTGCTCGCGGCCATGGTCATCGCTGGCGCCGCGGTCATCGCCGGGTGGGCGCTCTCCCGGCAGAACTCCGTTTGGGTGTACCGCTACCTCGCCGTGGTGATCGGGCCTCTCCTCCTACTCCTTGCCGCCGGCTTGGCGGAAGGCGGACGGACGGCGGTGGCTGCGCTGGGCCTTGCCGTGCTGCTCGTCGGCCCCATCGCGGTCAAAGGACAACCGTTCGAGAAGAGCAACGTGAAGGAAGTCACCACTCGGTTGGGACCGGCGCTGCGCCCGGGCGACCTCGTCATCACCGACTTCGGCCGGGTGCCGCTGCTCGCCCACTATCTACCCGTCGGACTCCGCTACGCCGAGACCACAGGAGCAGTGTCCGACGCGCGATCTTCCGACCAGCGCGACGCGACCAAGCGGCTGGATGAAGGCCGTCCCGAGGTGACGCTCCGGTCTTCCCTCGACGCCGTCTCATCTGATGGCCATGTGCTGGTCGTCTGCTCCGCCGGGACGCTGCCCCTCGATGCCACTCCGTTCCTGCGGTTGATCAAGGAACGGTGCGACGAGGCCTTGGCTATACCTGCCAGCGACGGCCGGTTCCGCTTGGAGGCGACGGTGGCCGCCCCTCCGTACGGGTCCAACAGCCCGGTGAACGGCTACCTCTTCACTAGGCTGTAGGGAGCAGCGCAGGACGGCTCGAGGGGCCGCGAGGAAGGACCGCCCGATGTGCGCAGCGGGCAACGAACACGCGGCGCACGGGGTCTGGAGTAACCCGGTCTGGACAGTGCGCAGCTGCGCAGAGGCTCAGGTGTGGGAGAAGGCACGTCAAGATGGAACACGAGCTGTAGCGACCGCGGGCAAGGTTGGCTGGGGAGGTGCGGGCTCCTTCTCGACTGTCAGAATCAGCCCCGTTACCCCGGTCGGAAGCTGAAACACGACGGCCTCGGGGCGGCGCCCCAAGGTGACGGCGGCTGTTACGCCGTCGCTGCCGGTGCGCCACAGCTGATAGGTCTGGCTGTCGCCAAGCGGAGGAAGAACTCCGTTGATCGCGAAGCTCTCGCCTCCGGCCGCTCGACTCACCACTGTCAGCACTGGCTCGTTTCTCGGAGTACGCAGTGTGGCCAGGACTGCTGCGGGGTCGACCGCCGCCAGCTGCGCTCGGCCGAGCAACTCGGTGCGCTCCATCCTCGATTCGAGGCGCTGGAAGCGGATCCCATCCTGGACGAAGAGCCCTCCCAGCATCAGAAGCATGATGGCTACAGCGACAGGGACTCCCCACCGCCGAACCGACCTGGCCTGCGTGCGATCGTCGCCGTCACTGGCGTAGCCACCGGATCCGACGCTCGCCAGCGGTGAGAGGAGAGGCCCATGCCTCCGTAGGGCGTCGGCCAAGCGACGGTGAGCATCGAGTTCCGAGCGGCACGACTCACACGTCTTGAGGTGGGACTCCATGACAGTACGCTCGCCGTCGTCGACGGCGCCCAAGGCGAAGGCGCCCAGCAGCTCCTGGATCTCCTCGTGATTCGGATTCTCAGTCAAGCCCCATCCCATCCATCCCTTGTAAGGCTGCCTCGAGGCGACGAAGGCCGGAGCGAATCCGGCTCTTGATGGTGC
>CADCTB010000135.1 GCA_902805665.1 uncultured Acidimicrobiales bacterium | reverse complement strand
GCAGGTCAACGGTCAAAACCTCCCGCTCGGCCGCCAGGGCGGGAGCGACCGGGTCCCAGTTCCGGAGGCTCGATCCAAGGCCGTGCACCAGCAGCAGCGGCTTGCCGGACCCTCGGCGTCCGAAGTGCATGCAGCGCCTCTCAGACCGTTCCCGACGAGCGCCGACCTCCGGGGTTGGCCAGTCGACGGATAGATCGTCGCCGACCCTAGGCGGGCTCCCCGCCGGTCGCCCCCTCGCCCACGGGCGGCGCCGGCCCCAGCCAAGGTCCTACGGGCGGCGCAACTGGAGGAGGAACATGCCGTCGGTCCAAAGTTGAGTGCCCCTGTACCGGGCCGGGTGGACCCCCGACTCTCCGCAGACGAGGCAGGGATCCGCTGGTAGAAGTGTCCCCGTGGGGCGCTGGGTGACCTACGCGGAGGCCGAACGCCTCCTCCGGGTGACGAGACGCACCTGAACCTATGCCGTCCGTCAGGGGAGGTTGCCGGTGTGCCGCCCGGTACCTGCGGGTCGCGGCCGCCGGGCGTTGGTGGACGTCGCGGCGATAGAGCCCGGGGCAGCGCCGCCACCTAGTGCCGCGTCAGGCAACGTTTGCGCGCTTCACAAGTTCACGTAGGTGCTTGTCGTGGGCGTTGCGGTTCCGCCAGGCGATGTAGCGGCGGATCATGCGCGCCTGCTCATGGTGCGAGGGGTGGTCGGTGCCGTCGAGGGCGAAGTAGCGGAGCGCGGTGAACTGGGCTTCGATCCGGTTCAGCCACGAGGCGTAGAACGGGACGTAGGCCAGCTCGACGTTGTTGGCCCTTGCCCAGTTCCCGACGCGCTGGTCCTTCTTGGTCGACAGGTGGGGGCTGAAGTTGTCGAGCACGATCCCGATCCGCACCTCCGGCGGGTAGAGGCTCCGGAGGTAGCGGCAGAAGGCCAGGAACTCGACGCGGCCCTTCCGGGTCTTGATGTGCCCGTAGAGCCGATCTCGGCTGAGGTCATAGGCGGCCAGGAGGTGACGCACGCCGTTCGGCCGGTTGTAGGTGGCCCGCCGACGCCGCCGCCTGGGAGCGTGGCTGCTGCCCTTCCCGGCGGCGACCGGCGCCCACTGCCTGCCCGGGTGGGGTTGGAGGTTGAGCGGCCCGAACTCGTCCATGCAGAAGATCACTGTCGGGTCCCCAAGTCCAGGTTCCCTGGTGCCGTCGGCGATCTCGTAGAGCTCGAGCACCCGGTTCTTCTTCGCTTCGAAGTCGGGATCGTTGCTCACCTTGAAGGTCTTGATGGCTTGAAACGAGACGCCTTCCTCACGGAGCAGGGCCCGGAGGCCCTCATGGCTGATGTCGTCGACCACCCCCTCAGCCACCAAGAAGTCGGCCAGCTTGGCCAGACTCCACGTCGAGAACGGCAGATCATGATCCGTCGGGCGTGAAAGGGCGATCTTCTTGATCTCCCGCCGCTGCGGGAGCGTGAACGTCGGCGGCCGACCCCCCGAGTACTTCGGGTAGAGCGACTCGAACCCGTCGTCGTTGAAGTTGTGGAGCACCTCCCGGACTCGATCCTCGGACGTGAAGGCCACCTTGGCGATCTGACCCACGTCCATCGCCTGGGCCGACAGCAGCACCATCTGCGCCCGCCGCCACGTCACCACCGACCCCGAGGATCGACGCACGATTCTCAGCAGCCGCTGGCCCTCATCGTTGGTGATCTCCCGAACCCGGACTCTCTCGGCCACGACACCTCCTGAGCAGGAACAACTCTTGCTCAGAAAGTTCGCGACCCCCCGCCCAGACTCCTGCCCCTCACCAAGCGAAGGTTCCCGGTCACGGCACTAGTAGGGGCACGGGAGCGGGAACTGGTTACCCAGGCCCGCACCGCCGAGCGCTCGTGGTCCGACATTGGGGCCGCCCTAGGTGTCAGCAAGCAGGCCGCCTGGGAGCGGTGGCGTGAAGTCGACTCGACAGTGAAGGGGGCCTGAGTGGCCAGCATCAGCAAGCGCAGCACCGCCAGGGGCGAGGCCCGGTACGACGTGCGGTGGCGGGTCAACGGCCACCCGGTCGAGAAGGCGTTCCGCAAGCGGGCCGACGCCGAAACGTTCAAGCGCAAGGTGGAGTCGGCCGAGGTGGCCGGCGTCTCGATCGACCTGCGGGCCGGGATGGAGCCCTTCGCTGAGTATGCCGAGCACTGGCTGGCCACCCGGCGCAGGCGGGACGGTGCGCCGGGTGGCCATCCGCACCCGAGACCTCTACCGCGGCATCTACGACTGCCACCTCCTCCCTGCCTTCGGGGGCAAGGCGCTGGCGAAGGTCACCCGCGAGGACGTGCGGTCCTGGTGGGCCACCACCGCCGACAAGGTGAGCCCCACGGTCGCCGCCAGGGCCTACCGGGTGCTCGCCGCCATCTACGCCACCGCCCTGGAGGACGGGAAGGTGCAGGCGACGCCCTGCACGATCAAGGGTGGCGGTCAGGAGCACACCGCGGAGCGGCCCCTACTGAGCCCCGCCCAGGTGCTCGATGTGGCCGACCGCATCGAGCCCCGCTACCGGGCGGTCGTCCTGCTGGCTGGCCTGGGCGGTCTACGTCTCGGGGAGCTGCTGTACCTCCAGCGCCAGCACGTCGACCTCCTGCACCGCACGGTCACCGTCGAGGGCCAGCTCGTCGACCGTCCCAACGGCGAGAGGGTCCGCACGCATCCGAAGTCCAAGGCCGGCAAGCGGGTGGTCTCGATCGACCCGACCACCGCCGCCGCTCTGGAGGTGCAACTGGCCACCTGGTCAGGGTCCGGCCCGGACGGCGCGGTGTTCACCGATGAGGCGGGCGAGGTGCCGACGAGGACCACCCTCGGTCAGCGCTGGCGGGAGGCTGCCCGGTCCGCAGGGTTGCCGCACGGCGTCCACTTCCACGACCTGCGGCACGCTGCTGGCACCCTCGCCGCCCATGCCGGCGCCACCACCAAAGAGCTGATGAGTCGCATTGGCCACGCCAGCCCTCAGGCCGCCCTCTGTTATCAGCATGCAGCCGAGGAGCGGGACCAGGTGGTGGCCGACAAGATCGGGGCACTGGTGGCCGCTGCTGGCCCGCCCACGGCCCCCGTCGTGCCCCTGAATCGGGCCTCTCGGGAACCTGCCGCGGGGTAGGCGCGGGATGGAGTGACCTCCACTCCCCTCTCCCGCAGCGGGAAATGCCCTCTGACCTGCGGCTTTGCTGGCAGCCCCAACGGGATTCGAACCCGTGCCTCCACCTTGAGAGGGTGATGTCCTAGGCCTCTAGACGATGGGGCCGTGCTGCGAGGGAGTCACGCTAGCGGTGCGGCGACCCGGCTCGCCAGTTGCTTCGAGGGGCGGGGCCGGGAGTGTTGCTAGCTCGGGGGCAGGGACTCGAACCCCGAATAACAGTACCAGAAACTGTTGTGTTGCCGATTACACCACCCCCGAAGGGCGAGGGACACCCTACCCGGTGGCGTCGGGATCGCGCACCCGGTTGGAGAGGCCGGCGGCGCGACGGAAGCCGACGATGCGGGCTGCGGCGACGGCGAGGGTCTCCTTGGCGTAGCGGCCGGCGTGAGCGGTCTCCCGGGTCGCCGGGGTGGGCGACACCGAGGCGTCGAGGCCCACCTCCTCGGCGATGCCCTCGATGCGGGCGGCGTGATAGGCGTCGGAGACGAGCACCACCCGGGTGAGCCCCCTCCGCTTCAGGAACGCGGCCGAGTCGGCGAGGCTCTGGAAGCTGGACCGGCCGTTCACCTCGCGGAGGATCTTGTCGTTCGGGATGCCGTGAGCCCGGAGGTAGGTGGCCGACGCCGTGGCCTCGGTGAAGCGGTCGCCGGGCTGCTTGCCCCCCGTGACGACCACTGCCGCGCTGTTGTCCTTGGCCCAGAGCTCGATCACGTGGTCGAGACGGGCCTTCAGGGCTGGGGACGGCCGCCCGTCGTACTGGGCGGCGCCGAGGACGACGATGGCCTCGGCCGGCCTGGCCCCGTCCCGATGGGCGGCCCGCCACACCGCGGCGAACGTCGCCGCCAGGTAGACGACGGGCGCCAGGACGACGAGGAGGAACACCCAGCGCAGCAGGCGGCGCCGGCCGGTGCCGCGCCGGGCTCGCGCCGCGGCGGGGGCGGCGGTCATGCCACCGGCGGCGGCACCCGCTCGATCGCCGCCCGAACCCGGCGCACCGACTCGTCGCGGCCGAGGACCACGACCGACTCGAACAGCGGCGGCCCGACGGCCCGGCCGGTGACCGCCACCCGCACCGGAGCCTGGGCCTTCTTCAGGTTGAGGCCGGCGGCCTCGCCGGCGGCCGCGACGACGGCCTTGACCGCGTCGGCGTCCCAGGGGCAGCCCGACCAACCGTCGGCCACGGCACCGAGGAGCGTGGACGTGTGCCCGTCGGTCTGGCGCACGGCCTTCTCCCACGATGCCTGGAGCACCTTGGCACGTTCGGTCGTCCGTGGCTCGTCCCAGTTCGGCACGTCGAGGTAGAGGAAGTCGACCATCGGCGCCACCTCGTCGAGGCGCACGATGCGGGTCTGGACCTCGGCCAGCAGCGGCTTCACCCGGTCCGGGTCCCACCCCCCCAGGAACGGGCGGACCCGCGCCGCCAGGTCCTCGACGTCCAGCGCCCGGATGGCGTCGCCGTTGAAGGCGTCCAGCTTCTTCGAGTCGAAGAA
>CADCTB010000134.1 GCA_902805665.1 uncultured Acidimicrobiales bacterium | reverse complement strand
AAGACCATGAGCACCCGGAACTCCTGAGGACGTAACGGAATGACGACGCCGGCCCGGCGCACCTGATTGCGCCGGGGATCTATCTCCAGGTCGCCGACGGTCACCACCTCGGAGTAACCCACCTTCAGACGACGCCGAACGAGGGCATCGAGCCGGGCGACCAGTTCGTCGAACGCGAACGGCTTGACCATGTAGTCGTCGGCGCCCGTGTTGAGCCCCAGCACGCGATCGGGGACGCTCGACGCCGCGGTCAACACCAGGATCGGCGTGATGTCCCCGCGATCACGTAGCGTTCTGCAGACGTCCAGCCCCGAGGTGTCCGGTAGACCGATGTCCAGCACGATTGCCGCGAATCGCTGAGCCAACGTCGTCTCGAGGGCGTCTCTGCCGGTTCCCAGGAGCCATGGCGCGAACCCGGCTCTCGCCAGGCCCCGCTCCACGAGCGGCCCCAGCTTTTCGTCGTCCTCGACGACCAGCACCGCGAGGTTCCGCCGGTCCTCGGCGTGCGGCTCGTTCCGTGCCATTTCAGGATGCCTTAAGGTTCGCTCGACTAGGAAGTGGGTCCGAAGCCGCGACAATGAGTGCCTGGGATGGTCGTGTCACGTAAATCGGCAGTCCCGCTTCGGTGCCATTCATGTCATTCCACGGTCCTCTCCTACCCTAGCGAGCGTCTCCACAGTTGGAACTGGCAACGTATCTCCCGGCAGTTGCCAGCGACGCCCCGGGCGTTCAACGTGGGCGCTGGCCTTGATTGACCGTCGGCGCTTCGCCGGGTCCAACTGCGTCGTGACAGGTGGTCTGGGGTTCATCGGCTCGAACCTGAGCCTGGCCCTGGCCGAGGCGGAGGCCGACGTCACGGTGATCGATGCCGCCGTTGCCAGCCAGGGGGCCAACCCCGAGAACCTTCTCGGATCCGCCCGGCCCATCGAGGTGGTGCAGGCGGACATCGGCGAGCAGGGCGCGGTCGCCGAGGCGGTTGCCGGAGCGGACTTCGTCTTCAACCTCGCCGGTCAGGTGAGCCACATCGACGCCATGGAGAACCCGGTCTTCGACCTGGACATGAACGTGCGGAGCCACTTGCGGTTCCTCGAGACGCTGCGGCACGTCGCGCCTGACAGCGTCGTAGTCCACGCGTCCACCCGGCTGGTCTATGGGCGCCCGCAGTCCCTCCCTGTCGATGAGACCCATCCGTGCAACCCCCACGATGTCAATGGGGTGACCAAGCTGGCCGGCGAGCAACTTCACCTCGTCTACGAGCGGGTGCACGGCCTCCGCGCCTGCTCACTGCGGCTCTGCAACATCTATGGGCCGCGCCAGCGCATCGACGACGATCGTCAGGGCGTGCTCCCGTCCTTCATCAGGATGGCGCTCGACGACGAACCGCTGACGCTCTTCGGTAAGGGACATCAGCTCCGCGACTGCCTCTACGTCGATGACGCGGTGGAGGCCTTCCTCGCCGCCGCGGTGAGCCCCGCGGCCGTCGGCGAAGTCTTCAACATCAGTCACGACAAGCCGCTTCCCCTGCGATTCATCGCCGAGGAGGTGCTGGCTGCCGTCGGACGAGGGCGGATCGTCTCGGTGCCGTGGCCGTACGAGCAGGCTCAGATCGACATCGGGAGCTACTTCGGCGACTCGTCGAAGGCAGCCCGCGTGCTCGGGTGGCGACCCGCGGTCGGCCTCTCCGAGGGGCTGGTACGAACGGTTGGGTTCTACCGGGAGCACCGCCCGTGCTACCTTTCGTCGACCTGACCCGCCAGACAACCCACGAGGGCGACGCCCTCCGCGAGGCGATCGGCCGGGTTCTGGCGTCAGGGCGATTCGTGCTCGGTCCTGAGCTGGAGGCGTTCGAGGCGGAGTTTGCCGCATTCACGGGGCAACGGCATTGCGTGGGTCTCTCGTCCGGCGCCGCCGCCCTGGCCCTGAGCCTCCGGGCGGTCGGGGTCGCGCCGGGGGACGAGGTCATCGTTCCTGCGTTCACCGCAGTCCCGTCTGCGGCCGCGATCTGCAGCATCGGAGCCCTGCCGGTCTTCGTGGACGTGCTCCCGGAGACCGCCACCATGGATCCCGATGCGGCGCGGCGGGCCATGACGGAGAAGACTCGGGCGGTGATGCCCGTGCACCTCTACGGTCGCCCCTCCGACGTCCCCGCGCTGGGCGTGCCCGTCGTCGAGGACGCCGCGCAGGCTCACGGCGCCGTGACGGGCTCCCGCAGTGCTGCGGTGGCCTACAGCTTCTACCCGACCAAGAATCTGGGTGGGGTTGGGGACGGCGGAGCCGTGGTGACCGACGACGACGCCGTCGCCTCTGAGCTGAGGCTGCTGCGATCCCACGGTTTCGAGTCCCCGGATGACTGCATCCGTATCGCCATGAACGCCCGGATGTCGGAGCTGGAGGCCGCGGTGCTGCGGCTGCGTCTCGGCGGGCTCCAGGCCGCAAATGCGAAGCGCCGGTCGATCGCCGCTCGCTACCGCGAGGGCTCGGCCCACCTCAGGTGGCAGGACCCGCACCCCGACCACGTGTACCACCTGTGCGTGGCCCGGGTCGACGATCGAGACGCCTTCAGGGCGACGTTGGGCGTCGCGACGGACGTGCACTACTCGAAGGCGGTCCCCGAGCAGCCGGCCTACCGATCCTTCTCGGGTGAGCCTTGCGTCGTCTCAGAGGCGTGGGCCCGGGAATGCGTCAGCCTGCCCTGTCATCCGTTCATGTCGGATCTGGAGATCGACGAGGTCGCAGGAGCCTTGGCCGCAACGGCTCGATGACTCCAGCCGCCGGCGATGGGTGGTCACAGCCGGCGCCGGGCGACGGGCTGAACCCGGCCGTTCACTCCCTCTCAGGCGTGTTCCCCTGCTACAACGACGCCGGCACCATCGGCGCCATGGTGCACCGGCTGCACGGGGCCCTGGTGCGCTGTGGTGTTCCTTTCGAGATCATCGTCGTCGACGACGGGTCGACGGATGGCGCCGGTGAGGTCCTCAGCCGGCTCCAGGAGACCGTGGCCGAGTTGCGGGTCATCCATCACGGCCAAAATCGCGGATACGGTGCCGCGCTGCGGTCCGGGTTCGGTGCGGCACGCTTCGAGTGGGTCTTCTACACCGACGGTGACGGTCAGTACGACGCCGAGGAGGCGCTGACGCTCGTCGGCCTGGCGGCCGACGACGTGGACTGGGTGCAGGGCTGGAAGATCGGACGGGAGGACGGCTGGTGCCGGAAGGTGCTGGGGATGGCATACCACCGCCTCGTACGACTGCTCTTCGGCGGCGGGATCACCGACACCGACTGTGACTTCAGGCTGATACGCCGGAGCCTGCTCGACCGCATGGAGCTGGGCAGCACCAGCGGAGCCATCTGCGCGGAGATGGTCTACAAAGGAAGACTGGCCGGAGCTCGCATCCTCGAGACGCCGGTCCACCACTACCCGCGTCTCGTCGGCCGCTCCCAGTTCTTCCGGGTGCGTCACATCGCCCACATGATCTCAGAGGTCCTGGTGCTCTGGTGGCGGTTGGCGGTACTGCGTCGGCCGGGCACCTGAATGGCCGCCGGTCCGGCGCTGACCCGTCCAGCTCCACGGCGGCATCTCGCCGGGCCGGTGCTCGTCTTCGGGGTGGCGACGGTGGTGTCATTCGCGTCCCTGATCGTGTCCGGGATCAACCGGGCCGACGAGGTATGGAACCTGCATCTCATCCATCGGATGCTGCAGGGTGATGTCCTCTATACGGACATCCGTTACTTCCCCACGCCTCTCGCGCTCTTCGTAGGTGTCGCGGCGGCGACCATGTTCGGGGCCAAGCTCATTGTTCTCAAGGCACTGATCGCCGTGTCGTTCGGCGTCACGGTAACCGCCAACCTCTTCATCGCCCGCAGGCTCCTCTCCGGCAGACGCGCCCGGATGGTCCTCGTCATAACGCTCCTCTTGTTCGGCTTACCGCCGCCATCCAGCCTCTACAACACCCTCGTCATCAGCTTCCTGTCGGTCACCGCCGCCTTGGTGCTTCGATGGGACGACGCGCTGGAGGAGCCGGTGGGCAGCCGACGGACGCGGAGACTGTTCTGGCTGGCGACGGCCGTCGGAGTCGCCGCCGGTGCATGTTGCCTGACGAAGTACAACATCGGCGCCGCTGTGGTCGTGGCGGTGGCCTGCTGCATGGTCGTACCCCTCGTGCAGGGACGGCTCTCAGCGCACGACTTCGTCGCCTCAGGCTGCACCGCGGCCGGGGCTTGCCTCCTGACGGTGGGCGCAGGCATGGCGCCGGTACTGCTGCAGGGTGCGGGCGGGGACTTCGTCCGCCAGCTCCTCGACGGCGGCTCGCTCCTGGACGCACCAGTGCCGTACCGGGACGGCTGGCGGGAGCTGGTGGAGGGCGTCACCAGGTTCTCGATGCTGGAGATCCGCACCTTGGCCTGCTATGCGCTGGTTCCGATCTCCGCCCTGATGGCGACATTCGCCATCGCCACGACGAGCTCGGTGGTGCGGGGCCGGCTGCTGATTGTCGCCGCCTTCTCGGTCGCATCAGTCGTCCTGGCCGTCCCGCGGGCGGACCACCTCATCTGGGCCGTTCCCCTGCCGCTGGTCCTGCTCGTGGGATCGGCCGCTCAGATTCTCACGAGATGGACCGCGAATCGTCCCGTCGCCGCGGTGGCCGTTCCGAGTTGGTGC
>CADCTB010000133.1 GCA_902805665.1 uncultured Acidimicrobiales bacterium | reverse complement strand
CCGAGCTCCCACCCGTTCAGCACGAGGTCGTAGGCCTGGGACCGCACCGAGAGGGGCTCGGCGTCGAGGCGGTCGAGGTCGTCGGGGTGGGGCATGGTGAACGGGTGGTGAGCCGGGATGGGCCGCCCCTCGCTGTCCAGCCCCTCGAACAGGGGGAACTCGGTGATCCACAGGAGGTTGAGCCCACCCTCGTTGACCGGCGGACGCCCGAGCTCGAGCCGCAGCTGACCCAGGACCCGGTCCACCACCAACCGCTCCCCTGCGACGATCAGCAGCAGGTCGTCGGGCTCGGCGCCCATGGCCTTGGGCACCGCGGCCTTCTCCTCGGAGGAAAGGAACTTGAGGATGGGCGAGGTGAGGGTCTCACCCTCCATCTTCAGCCATACGAGCCCGCCGGCCCCCGCAGCCTTGGCCTGGTCCGTGAGCCGGTCGATCTGCGCGCGCCCCATCGAGGACTGTCCCGAAACCCGGATGCCCTTCACGCACGACGCCTGGAACGCGCGGAACCCGGTCCCCGCCACCGCCTCGGTGAGCTCGACCAGCTCCATCCCGAAGCGAACGTCGGGCTTGTCGGAGCCGAAGCGGTCCTGCGCCTCACGCCACGTCATCTGCGGAATGGCGTCGTCGACCTCCCGACCGGCGGCACGAATAGCGGAGACGACGGTCTCGGAGATGAACCGAATGACGTCGTCCTGGTCGGCGAAGGACGCTTCGGCGTCGAGCTGGGTGAACTCGAACTGGCGGTCGGCGCGCAGGTCCTCGTCGCGCAGGCAGCGGGCCAGCTGGTAGTAGCGGTCGACGCCGCCCACCATGAGCAACTGCTTGAACAGCTGTGGGCTCTGCGGCAGCGCGTAGAACGATCCGGGCTGCAGCCGGGAGGGGACGACGAAGTCCCGCGCCCCCTCGGGTGTGGACGCGATCAGCGTCGGCGTCTCCACCTCGACGAAGCCCTGCGCCTCCATCGACCGGCGGATGGCGCTGCTCACGGTGGCCCGCAGTCGCAGGTTGCGCTGCATCGCAGGCCGGCGCAGGTCGACGTACCGGTAGCGCAGGCGCAGGTTCTCATCCGCGTCGACGCGGTCGGCGACGGGGAACGGCGGCGGCTCCGCCTGGGAGAGGATTTCGATGGTGCAGTCGCCCACCTCGACATCGCCCGTCGGCAGGTTGGGGTTGGCCGTGCCCTCCGGCCGGGTCCGCACCGTGCCCGAGATCCGGACGACGAACTCCGAGCGCAGCTCGGCCGCGCCGTCGACCACGCACTGCACGAGCCCGGTGTGGTCGCGCACGTCGACGAACGCAAGGTTCTGGCCGTGCTCGCGCCGGCTGGCCACCCACCCGCAGACGCTGACCGCCTGGCCGACGTGCTCGGGGCGGAGCTCGCCGCACATATGGGTCCGCATCATGACAATCGCTTCCTGACGTGTTCGACGACGTCGGCCCGGTCGACGGTCTCCTGTTCGCCTCCACGGAGGTCCCGCAAGGTCACTGTCGCCGCGGCCAGCTCGTTGTCGCCGACGACGAGGGCCAGGCGGGCCCCGGACCGGTCGGCCGACTTGAACTGGGACTTCATGGACCGCTCGTCGAAGGAACGGTCGGCCGAGATGCCGGCCGCCCGGAGCTCATGGGTCAAGGCCAGGGCGGCCGTGCCGCCCGTGGTGTCGACGACCCAGACGTCGACCGCGGACTGCGGCACCGGGAACACCTCCTCGGCGTCGGCAGCCAGCAGGAGCCGCTCGATGCCCAGGCCGAAACCGATTCCCGGCGTGGCCGGGCCGCCCAGGGCCTCGGCCAGCTTGTCGTACCGCCCGCCTCCGCCCACCGCGTTCTGGGCCGTGTCCAACGAGTCGGCCGCCAGCTCGAAGGTGGTGCGGGTGTAGTAGTCGAGCCCCCGCACCAGGCGGGGCTGCAAGGTGTACGTCACGGCCAGGCTGTCCAGCCCGGCGCGGACGCGGGCGAAGTGGACCGCACACGGGTCGCACAGGTGGTCGACGAGACGGGGAGCGCCCTCCGTGGCGGTCCGGCACGTGTCGCGTTTGCAGTCCAGCACCCGGAGCGGGTTGTTGGCGTAGCCGGCCGCGTGCTCCTCGCACAGCGACGCGTCCCCAAGGAAGGATCGCAGCAGGTCGAGGTACGCCGGCCGGCAGACGTCGTCGCCCAGAGAGTTCAGTAACAAGGTGACTCGGGTCAGGCCGACGCCGGCGCAGACCGACCAGGCCAGGGCCACGACCTCGACGTCGAGGTCGGCGTCGTCGGTGCCCAGTGCCTCCACGCCCAGCTGGTGGTGCTGGCGGAAGCGACCGGCCTGCGGACGCTCGTACCGGAAGTTGGGCGCCGCGTACCAGGCCTTGAACGGTGGAGTGGGCCGGTGCTGCACGTACGCCCGCACGACCGACGCCGTTCCCTCGGGCCGCAACGCCACCCGCCGGCCGCCCTTGTCCTCGAAGTCGTACATCTCCTTGCGGACCACGTCGGTGCCCTCTCCGACCCGCTCGAAGACGCCGACCTCCTCGAACATCGGGCTCAGCACCAGCCCGTACCCGGCCCGCTCGACCTGTCCCGCGAACAGCGCGACGAGCCGCTCCCAGCGCGCCGACTCGGGCGGCAGCACGTCGCGGGTGCCCACCGGGGCGCGGAACTCGACCATGCAGCGAGGGTAGTGGTTGAGGACCGGAGGGAAGGGTGGGTTAACGCCGGGTTCCGGGCAGGACCCGGTAGGCGTCGAAGACCGCCTCGACCCGCTTCACCGAGCTGAGCAGGGCGTCGAGGTGCGACGGATCGGCCAGCTCGAAGTCGAAGCGGAGGCGGGCCACCCGGTCGGAGCCGGTGTGCGTCGTCGACGCCACGATGTTCACGTGGTGGTCGGCCAAGGCGGTGGAGACGTCGCCCAGGAGGCGGGCCCGGTCGAGAGCCTGGACCTCGATGGAGGCGACAAAGACGCCGGTTCGGGCGCCGTCCCAGTCGACCTCGATCTGGCGCTCGCCCATGCTCGTGGTCAGCGTGACCGCGTTGGCGCAGTCGGACCGGTGCACCGACACGCCCCGGCTCGACGTGACGAACCCCACGATCTCGTCGCCGGGGACGGGCGTGCAGCACAGGGCCAGCCGGACCATGACGTCGTCGAGGCCCTCGACGTGCACCCCGCCCGAGCCCTGCACGCGCGAGCGGGCGGGGCGGCTGACGGTGGTGGGGAGCTGCTCCTCGTTCTCGCCGCCCCGCAGCTCGCGGGCCACGCGCTGGGCGACGGACTGGGCAGACACGTGATGCTCGCCGATGGCCTGGTGCAGGGCCTCGAGGTCGGCGTAGTTGAGGTCGACGGCCACCTTGGCCAGCAGCGGAGAGTTCGACAGCTTCTGGACCGGCAGCCCCTCGCGCCGCATGTACTTGACCAGGTCCTCACGGCCGCTCTCCACCGCCTCCTCGCGACGGCTGCGGCTGAACCAGTGCCGGATCTTGTTGCGGGCCCTGGGCGTGACGACCACCTGCAGCCAGTCACGCGACGGCTTCGCCCCCTCCACCTTGGAGGTGACGATCTCCACCCGGTCGCCGGACTTCAGCTTGGACTCGAGCGGGACCAGCTGACCGTTGACCCGGGCGCCGATGCAGCGGTGGCCCACGTCGGTGTGGATGGCGTAGGCGAAGTCGATGGCCGTGGCGCCCAGAGGCATGGTGATGACATCGCCCTTGGGGGTGAAGACGAACACCTCGTCCTGGTCGAGGTCGAGCTTCAGCGCCTCCATGAACTCGCGCGGGTCGTCGGTCTCCTGCTGCCAGTCGACGATGCGGTGGAGCCAACCGACGTCGGCCACCGGCCCGGCGTCCTTGTAGTTCCAGTGGGCGGCCACGCCGAACTCGGCCCGCTGATGCATCTCCCGCGTGCGGATCTGCACCTCGATGTTCTTGCCCTGAGGACCGACCACAGTGGTGTGCAGCGACTGGTAGAGGTTGAACTTGGGCATGGCGATGTAGTCCTTGAACCGCCCCTGCACCGGCTTCCACATCCCGTGGATCTGGCCCAGCGCGGCGTAGCAGTCCCGCACGCTGCCGACCAGGACCCGCAGGCCGACGAGGTCGTAGATCTCCTCGAACTCCCGGCGCTTCACCACCATCTTCTCGTAGATGCTCCAGTAGTGCTTGGGCCGGCCGACCACCTCGCCGTCCACCTTGGCCTCGGCCAGACCGGCCTTGACCATCTCCACGACCTGGGAGAGGTAGATGTCGCGCTCGGGCGCCCGGCTCGACACCATCTGCTCGATCTCGGCGTACCACTTGGGGTACAGCGTGGCGAAGGCCAGGTCCTCGAGCTGCCACTTGATGCCACCGATGCAGAGGCGGTGGGCGAGGGGGGCGTAGACGTCGATCGTCTCCCGGGCGATGCGCTCCTGCTTCTCCCGGGGGAGGGCGGCGATGGTGCGCATGTTGTGGAGACGGTCGGCCAGCTTGATGAGCAGGACGCGGATGTCCTTGGCCATGGCCACGAGCATCTTGCGCATGGTGGCCGCCTGCTGGGCCTCCTTGGAGTCGAAGCGGACCCGGTCGAGCTTGGTGACGCCGTCGACCATGGCCGCCACCTGCGGGCCGAAGTCGCGGGTGACGTCGTCGAGGGAGATGGCGGTGTCCTCGACGGCGTCGTGGAGAAGGGCGGCGGCCAGGGTGATCTCGTCGAGCCC
>CADCTB010000132.1 GCA_902805665.1 uncultured Acidimicrobiales bacterium | reverse complement strand
GGGGGTATGGGTGCGTACTCGCCCGTCCCCTTCGTGGGCCCCGACGTGGTCGCCGAGGTGCTCGAACGGGCGCTGCAGCCCACCCTCGCCGCCCTGACCGCGCGCGGGATCGACTACCGCGGCGCGTTGTACGCGGGCCTCATGCTCACCTCCGACGGGCCGAAGATGGTCGAGTACAACGTCCGCTTCGGCGACCCTGAAGCCCAGGCCGTCTTCCCCCGCTACAACGGCGACCTGGCCGAGCTCCTTGCCGAGGCCGCCCGGGGCCGCATCGAAACGGATCCGCAGTTCGACCAGCGGGCGGCCGTCACCGTCGTCCTCGCCACCGCGGGCTACCCGCTCCACCCCCGCACCGGCGACGTCATCGAGGGCCTCGAGAAGGCCGACAGCCTGCCCGACGTGACCGTGTTCCGTGCCGGCGTCGCCCGCGAGGGCGACCAGTGGGTCACGGCCGGGGGCCGGGTGCTCGACGTCACGGGCATGGGCCGCGATGTCGGCGCGGCCAGGGCGACCGCCTACGAAGCAGTGTCGGCCATCTCCTGGCCCGGCATGCACTATCGAACCGACATCGCCTCGGTGCATTCCGCGTCGTGAAATCGGCGTTTTTCGGCGAGATCACGACGCGCAACGCACCCAACCGGAGGTCCGCATGAAAGTCGCCGTACTGATGGGGTCGCCCAACGACCAGTCGAAGATGGCCCCGGCCACTGCGACCCTCACCGAGTTCGGGGTCGAGGCCGACGAGCGGGTCATGTCGGCCCACCGCACGCCAGCAGTGGTGGCCGAGTTCGCCGCCACCGCCAGGGAGAACGGGTACGCCGCCATCATCTGCGGCGCAGGGATGGCCGCCCACCTCGCCGGGGCGGTGGCGGCCAACACCACCCTCCCTGTGATCGGCGTACCGCTGTCGGGTGGGGCGCTGAACGGTGTCGACGCCCTCTACGCCACCGTCCAGATGCCGCGCGGCATCCCGGTGGCCACCGTTGCCATCGACGGAGCGATGAACGCCGCTCTGCTGGTCGTGCAGATGCTGGCCATCACCGACGCCGACCTCGCCAAACAGCTCGACGAGAGACGCGGGTGACGATCCCCGACGTCCTGGCCGGGCGCTACGCCTCGGCCGGCATGGTCGAGCTGTGGTCGCCGGCCCGCAAGGTCGTGCTCGAGCGCCGGCTGTGGTTAGCGGTCTTGCAGGCTCAGCGCGAGCTCGGCGTCGAGGTGCCCGCCGGGGTGGTCGAGGCCTACGAAGCGGTCGTCGACAAGGTCGACCTCGACTCGATCGAAGCGCGGGAGCGGGTCACCCGCCACGACGTGAAGGCGCGCATCGAGGAGTTCTGCGCCCTGGCCGGTCACGAGCACATCCACAAGGGCATGACCTCGCGGGACCTCACCGAGAACGTCGAGCAGCTCCAGATCCGCATGGCGCTCGAGCTGGTCCACGACCGGATGGTCGCCGCCGTGGCCCGGCTGGGCCGGCTGGCCGCCGAGCACGCCGACCTGGTCATGGTCGGCCGGTCGCACAACGTCGCCGCCCAGGCCACCACTCTCGGGAAGCGGTTCGCCAGCGCCGGTGACGAGCTGCTCGTGGCCCTCGCCCGGGTCGACGACCTCCTCGCCCGCTACCCGCTCCGGGGCATCACCGGGCCCATGGGGACCGCCCAGGACCAGCTCGACCTCCTGGGCGGCGATCCGGCGAAGCTCGCCGCCCTCCAGGACGCGGTGGCCCGCCATCTCGGCTTCGACCGCACCCTGACCTCCACCGGTCAGATCTACCCCCGCTCGCTCGACCTCGACGTGGTCTCGGCGCTGGTGCAATCCGCTGCGGCCCCGTCCTCGCTTGCCACCACGGTCCGGCTCATGGCCGGCCACGAGCTGATCACCGAGGGGTTCGTCGCCGGCCAGGTCGGGTCCTCGGCCATGCCCCACAAGATGAACGCCCGGACCTGCGAGCGGATCTGTGGGCTCGCCGTGGTGCTCGCCGGCCACCTCACCATGGTCGCGGGCATCAGCGGCCACCAGTGGAACGAGGGCGACGTCTCCGACTCGGTGGTGCGCCGGGTGGCGCTGCCCGGGGCCTTCTTCGCCGCCGACGGGCTTTATCAGGGCTTTCTCACGGTGCTCGACGAGCTGGCGCCCTTCCCCGCCGTGATCGAACGGGAGCTGGCGCGCGACCTGCCGTTCCTGGCCACCACCAAGGTGCTGATGGCCGCGGTGCGGGCAGGCGTGGGGCGGGAGCAGGCGCACGAGGTCATCAAGGAGCACGCAGTCGCGGCCGCCCTGGCCCGGCGCGAGAAGGGCGCGGGCGACGATCTGCTGGAGCGGCTGGCGGCCGACGACCGGCTGCGCCTGTCCCGGTCCGACCTCCAGGCCACGGTCGCCGACCCCGTCGCCTTCACCGGTGCAGCGTCCGGACAGGTGTCGGCGTTCGTCCGCCGGGCCGAGGACCTGGCCGCTGCCTTCCCCGAGGCCGCCGCCTACACGCCGGAGCCCATCCTGTGATTGCTACGTTGCCCCGGTGAAACTCCTCTACTCCGGCAAGGTCCGCGACATCTACGACGCCGGCGACGACAAGCTGCTCATGGTGACGTCGGACCGCATCTCCGCCTTCGACGTCGTCCTCGACCAGCCCATCCCCCACAAGGGACGGGTGCTCACCGGGCTCACCGCGTTCTGGCTCGGCCAGATGGACGACATCGTGCCCAACCACCTGATCTCGGTCGATGGCGCGTCGATGCTCGTGCGCAAGGCGGAGATGCTGCCCATCGAGTGCATCGTGCGGGGCTTCCTGTCGGGCTCGGCGTGGAAGGAGTACGCCGAGAGGGGCACCGTCCACGGCCGGCCCCTCCCGCCGGGGCTGCAACAGTCCCAGCAGCTCCCCGACCCGATCTTCACGCCCTCGACCAAGGCTGCCGTCGGCGACCACGACGAGAACATCTCCTTCGAGCAGGCCGCCGAGCTGGTCGGCACCGACGTGGCCGCCCACGCCGCGGCCATCAGCATCACGGTGTACGAGCGGGCCGCGGCACGGGCCGCGGCGGCGGGCATCCTCATCGCCGACACCAAGTTCGAGCTGGGCTGGATCGACGGGCAGCTGGCCCTGTGCGACGAAGTCCTCACCCCGGACTCGTCCCGGTTCTGGGAGGCATCGGCGTGGGTGCCGGGCACCACGCCGCCCTCGTTCGACAAGCAGCCGGTGCGTGACTGGCTGGAGAGCACCGGCTGGGACAAGCGCCCGCCCGCACCCCCGCTCCCCCCTGAGGTGGTCCAGGCCACGTCGGAGAGATACCTGTCGGCGTACCAACGGCTGACCGGGATGCACCTCGACCGCGACCCGGGCGTGGCAGGGTGACGGTCATGCGCTTTCCGGTTCTCGTCGAAGTACGCCTCCGGCCCGGTATCGCAGATCCCCAGGGCGCCACCATCCAACGGGCGCTGCCGGCCCTCGGTTTCGACGGCGTCCAGGAAGTGCGGGTCGGCAAGGCCATCCGCTTCACCGTGGAGGCGCCGGACGCGTCCGCCGCCGGTCGTCAGGTCGACGAGCTGTGCCAGCGGCTGCTGGCCAACCCGGTCATCGAGGACACCACCGTGTCGCTCGGGGAGCCTGTATGACGACGAAGGTCGGCGTGGTCGTGTTCCCGGGCTCCAACTGCGAGCACGACGTGGTCGAGGCCCTGCAGGGGCTGGGGGCCGATGCCGAGCTCCTGTGGCACGGCGACGCGACAGTGGGTGATGTCGACGCCATCGTCCTGCCGGGGGGGTTCGCCCACGGCGACTATCTCCGTCCCGGCGCTATCGCGCGTTTTAGCCCAATCATGGTGTCGATTACCGACTTCGCCGCCGCCGGCGGGCCGGTCGTCGGCATCTGCAACGGCTTCCAGGTGCTCACCGAAGCAGGGCTGCTCCCGGGCGCCCTTCAGAAGAACAGCGGATCCCGGTTTCTCTGTGCGCCCGCTGATTTAATCGTTGCGAGCGCACAATCCGCGCTGACCTGCGCCACCAATGTGGGCGACGTGGTCCGCCTGCCCATCAACCACTTCGAGGGCAACTACACCTGCTCGGCCGAGACACTGCAGGAATTGCGGGCCGAAGACCGGATCGTGCTCCGGTATGTGTCCAACCCGAACGGCTCGATCGACGACATCGCCGGTGTCTGCTCCGCCGGCCGCAATGTGGTCGGGCTCATGCCCCATCCCGAGCGCGCCTGTGATCCGCTGCTCGGCTCCGACGACGGCCGGCGCCTCCTGGGCTCGCTGCTCGCGACCGCTGGAAGCAGGCTCCCGGCCTAGCTGCCGCTTAGCTTTCGCCGCTGCGCTTGATGCCGGCCCGGCGCAGGACGGCAGGACCGACGCCCAGGTGCCGCCACGCCGCGTAGGTGATGCCCTTGCGGGCACCGTAGGGCCCGGCGGCGACGACAAACTCCTCTTCGACGCCCTGGACGTCGACCGTATTGTCGGCCGAGGCCAGCTCGGCTTCGAGGTTCATTCGCTCCTGTACCAGGTGCAGGCGGGTGAGGGCGTCAGCATCGTCGAGTTGCTGGTTGATCGCAGTCAGCCGCTTCTGCACCGACTCAGGAGTGCGCTTCCGCCCCCGCTTCGGCTTATGGGCTTCGAGCGTTTCGAGATAGCGGCGCACCGCTCTTCCCTGATCGCGCCCCTCGGCCAGTGCGGCCTTGTGCGAATCAGACATTGGCGATCGTGATCTCTTGCTCTTTGCGGACTCTGTCTTCGGGGATGCGGTCTTTGCAGGCATTTGCCTTATTCTTACCCCATCGATCCCCAATATCAACCGAATGTCGGAGTGTCGGAATATCCGGTAGGTTTGCCCACCATGGCGCTTGCCCTCCATCGCGAGCTGGGGCTCACCGACGACGAAGCGGAGGCCATCACCGGCCTCCTCGGCCGGCCGGCCAACGACCTGGAGCTGGCCATGTACGCGGTGATGTGGTCCGAGCACTGTTCCTACAAATCCTCGCGGGTCCACCTCGGGCGGCTGCCCTTCGAGGCCCCGTGGGTGCTGGCCGGGTTCGGCGAGAACGCCGGCGTCGTCGACGTCGGCGACGGGATCGCCGTCGCCCTCCGCATCGAGAGCCACAACCACCCCTCGGCGATCGAGCCCTACCAGGGGGCCGCCACCGGCGTCGGCGGGATCATCCGCGACATCTTCACGATGGGCGCCCGACCGATCGCCCTGCTCGACTCCCTGCACTTCGGCCCGCTCGACAACCCCCGCAACCGGTGGGTCATGGAGGGCGTCGTGAGCGGCGTGTCCGGCTACGGCAACTCGGTCGGCGTGCCGACGGTGGGGGGCGAGCTCTCCATCCGGTCGTGCTTCACCGGCAACCCCCTGGTCAACGTGGCCTGTATCGGGTTGATGCGCCACGAGCGCCTGGTGCTCGCCCGGGCGGAAGGCGTCGGCAATCTCGCCGTGCTCCTCGGCTCGTCCACCGGACGCGATGGCATCGGCGGGGTGAGCGTGCTCGCGTCGGCGGAGTTCTCCGACGGCGACGAGGCCAAGCGCCCGAGCGTCCAGGTGGGTGACCCCTTCGAGGAGAAGCGGCTGATCGAGGCGTGCCTGGCCCTCTTCGACGCCGACCTCGTCGTGGGCATCCAGGACCTCGGGGGCGCCGGCCTGTGCTGCGCCACCAGCGAGATCGCCGCCAACGGGGGCCTGGGCATGGACGTCGACGTCCGCACCGTGCCCCTGCGCGAGGCGGGGATGGTGCCGGCCGAGATCATGACCAGTGAGTCCCAGGAGCGGATGCTGGCCATCGTGGAGCCCGGCGACCTCGACGAGGTCCTGGCGGTGTGCCGGCGTTGGGAGGTGCTCGCCACCGTCGTGGGCACCGTCACCAGCGGGGGACGGCTGCGCATCCTCGACGGTCCCGACGGCGAGATCCTGGCCGACGTGCCCGCCGGGACCCTTCACGACGACGCCCCCCGCTACCGCCGCCCCCTGCAGCCCCCGGCCGACCTCGCCGCCCGGCGGGCCGACGACCCGACCCGGCTGCCCGCTCCGGCGGACTGCGGGCCCGCCGTCCTCGAGATGCTCGCCGACACCTCCTGGGTCTGGAGCCAGTACGACCACCAGCTCTTCCTCAACACCGTCGAAGGACCTGGCGGGGACGCCGCTGTCCTGCGGCTGAAGTCGCCGGGTCTTCCACCCACCCGCCGGGCGCTCGCCCTCACCACCGACAGCAACAGCCGCTGGTGCGCACTCGACCCCCGTAAGGGCACCGCCCTGCTGGTGGCGGAGGCAGTGCTCAACGTCGCCTGCACCGGCGCCCGCCCGCTGGCCGTCGTCAACTGCCTGAACTTCGGGAACCCTGAGCATGCCGAGGTCATGTGGCAGCTGTCCGAGGCCATCGACGGCCTGGCCGAGACCTGTCGGGCCATGGGGCTGCCGGTGGTGGGCGGCAACGTCAGCCTGTACAACTCGTCCGACGGCGTCGACATCGACCCCACGCCGGTCATCGGCGTCCTCGGCGTCATCGACGAGCTGGTCCGACGTCCACCGGGCGCCGGATTGCGCGATGGGGGCCACGTCCTCCTGCTGGGGCCGGTTCCCTCCTCCGGCGCGCTCGCCGGAAGCCGGTGGGCGGAGACCGCGCACGGGCACCGGGGCGGCGACCTGCCCCCGCTCGACACCGCGGCCCACGCCGCGGTGTGCCAGCTGGTCCGTGACCTGGTCGACGATGAGCTGGTCGCCGGCCTGCACGACGTGAGCGACGGCGGCCTGGGCCTCGCCCTGGCCGAGATGGCGGTCCGGTCCCGGACCGGATTCAACGTGGAAGTGGATGGGGGCCATGCCGGACTGTTCTCCGAGAGCCCGTCACGCGTCGTCGTGTGCGTGGCGCCGGAGCATGTCGCGGAGGTGACCGGGCGAGCCGCGGCGGGTGGGGTCGCGGTGGGGGAGCTGGGCCGCGCGGGAGGCAACCGCCTGGTCGTCAGCGGCCTGGTCGACATCGCCCTCGATGACGCCGTGAGCACCTGGGCCCGTACCCTTCCGACCAACCTTCAGCTGATCGACACGTAACCGCAACGATCCGTTCACCGGGGGGGTCGCCAGCGGGCATAGAGTGGCGACACTCGAGCCGAACCGGAGTGGGAGTCGCTTTGGCCCCTTTGGCGCAGGACCTTGCCGGCTCAGACGGCGGCGACGACGGTGACCTCGTCCTGGCCGTGCAGCGGGGCGACGTCGACGCCTTCGCCCAGCTCTACCGGCGTCACTATCCCGCCGTCCGCCGGGCCTGCCAGCGCCGCCTGTCCGACGTCCACGAGGCCGACGAGGTGTCGCAGGCCGCATTCGTGCGGGCGTTCGAGCGCATCCACCAGTGCGCCGGCGAACGACGCTTCGGGCCCTGGATCCACGTCATCGCCCGCTCGCTGTGCATGGACGCCTTCCGGGCCCACGCCCGCGTCGAGCCCCGTGAGGAGCCTCTCGCCGGCGGTTACGACCACCGTCCGAACGAGCCGGAAGAGTCCCTGCTCAGCAGCGAGCGGGCCGACCAGGTGCAGCAGGCGCTGGCCAGCCTGCCCGACCGGCAGCGCCGGGCCGTCATCGCCCGGGACTGGGAGGGCCTGCGACCCGGCGAGATCGCCGAGCGGCTCGGCCTTTCCGTGGGCGCGGTCGACTCGCTGTTGTTGCGGGCCCGCCGCCGGCTCGCCCTCTCCTACCGCCGGCTGGCCGGCGAGGGCGGCGGCGGTGCGGTCACCGTCCCCATCCGGCCTGCCTTGGCCGGCGTCGGTGTCGCAGTGGCTCTCGGATCCCAGAGCGTCCTGGCCGCCGCCGCGCACGCCGTGCAGGACACCGCCGGCCGGGCCGCCGGCGGAGTGGTCACCGCCGTCGTCGCGGTGGCCCTCAGCCTCGGTCCCGGGCCGGCGCCAAATCCGGAGCCCGTTCCCGAGCCGCCGGCAGCGGCCACGGTGGTCACCGTCCCTGCTGATCCGGTGCTTCCACTGCCTGGGCGCAGGTCACCCAGTCGAGAGGTGCCCAGGGCGACGGCTGTCCCGAGCCCGCCACCGGTGGTGCCAGAGGTGAGCCGCCAAGCCGACCCGCCGGTCGTTGCCGAAGCTCTTCCGGCTCAGCCCACCCCCACCGCCGCCGCCGCGGCTGCGCCTGCCGTCGACCTCGAGCCTGCGCCAGCCGCGGACCGCCGGCGCTCGACGCCGCCGCCGGCCCCGGCGCCGCCGGCCTTGTCGCCCACGCCGGTCACGCCAGGCGACATCGTGGACACGGAGCCCACGCCACTCGCGGACTCGGTGGTCACACAAGCCCCCGTGCCGGCCGACACGGAGACGGCCACCCCGGCCCCGCCGGCGCCACGGCGTCCGGCGACTCCGACTCCCTCGGTGGAGCCCCCGACCGTGCCGGTCGTACCCGTCCCACAGCTGCCAGTCGTCCCTGCTGACTGACGACCGAAGCTGGGGCTTGCGGGGGCCCCTGTGCGAAGATGGAGCAGTGGAGGTGGACGCCCCCGGCGACAATCCTGACGACGACTCCCCAAAGGAGGCGTGCGGCGTCTTCGGCGTCTACGCCCCCGGTCACGCCGTCGCCCACCTGACCTATCTGGGCCTGTACGCGCTCCAGCACCGCGGCCAGGAGTCGGCCGGCATGGCGGTGAGCGACGGCGACACGATCACCGTGGTGAAGGACATGGGACTCGTCTCCCACGTCTTCGACAACCGCACCCTCGCTCCCCTCCAGGGCCACCTCGCCGTCGGCCACGTCCGCTACTCCACGACCGGCGCCAGCAATTGGGGCAACGCCCAACCCATCTACCGCGAGGCCGGTGACGCCGGGTTCGTCCTGGGGCACAACGGCAACCTCACGAACACCGCCGAGCTCGCCGACACGGCCGGCATCCTGCCGGGCACCGTCACCAGCGACAGCGACGTGGTGGCCGAGCTCCTCCAGCGGGCCATGGTCGAGGCCGGGCCGGGCGCCCGAAGCGACGGCCGTGACCTCGAGCGGGCTCTCGTCGACGTGCTGCCCAAGCTGGAGGGCGCCTTCTCGCTCGTCCTCATGGACGACTCCCACGTGGTCGGCGTGCGCGACCCTAACGGCTTCCGCCCGCTGTGCCTGGGCCGCCTCGACAACGGCTGGGTCCTCTCCTCGGAGACCACCGGTCTCGACATCGTCGGCGCCCACTTCGTGCGGGAGCTCGACCCGGGCGAGATCATCGTCATCGACGCCACCGGCACCCGGTCGCTGCGCCCGTTCCCTGCCACCCGGATCGAGCCCAAGCTGTGCCTGTTCGAGTTCGTCTACTTCGCCCGGCCCGACAGCCGCCTGTACGGCCAGACGGTGCACACCGCCCGGGGGCGCATGGGCGAGTCGCTGGCCGAGCAGGCCCCGCTTCCCCCCGACACCGCCTCACCGGCCCGGGAGGCGATGGTCATGCCCGTGCCGGAGTCCGGCATCCCCGCCGCCGAGGGCTACGCCCGCCACAGCGGGATCCCGTTCGGTCAGGGACTGGTCCGCAACCGCTACATCAACCGCACGTTCATCGCCCCCGGACAGGACCAGCGCACCCAGAGCGTGCGCATGAAGTTCAATCCCATCCGGGAGAACATCGCCGGCAAGCGGCTGGTGGTCATCGACGACTCCATCGTGCGGGGCACGAGCACCCGGGCCGTGGTGGCCATGCTGCGGGAGGCCGGGGCGGCCGAGATCCACCTGCGCATCTCGTCGCCGCCGTACCGGTGGCCGTGCTACTTCGGCATGGACACGGGCACCCGGGGCGAGTTGATCGCCGCCAACCTCACGGTCTCGGAGATCCGCGACTACCTGGGCTGCGACACCCTGGCGTACCTCGACCTCGACCGGCTGGTCACGGCCACCGGCGTCGCCAGCCGGGGATTCTGTTCCGCCTGCCTCACCGGCTCCTATCCGGTGTCGGTCCCCGAGGCCCAGGTCGACGACGAGCTGCCCAACGTCGACCTCGTGCACCCCAGTGGGTGAGACCTACGCGGGCGCCGGCGTCGACATCGGGGCGGGCGAGGACGCGGTCGAGCGGATCAAGGCGGCGGTACGGTCCACCTTCCGGCCCGAGGTCATTGGCGATGTCGGCGGGTTCGGCGGCATGTTCGCGTTCGACCCGGCCCGCTACACCCACCCCGTCCTGGTGGCCGCCACCGACGGCGTCGGCACCAAGGCGGTCGTGGCCCGGCTGGCCGGTCGCTACGACACCATCGGCATCGACCTCGTCGCCATGTCGGTCGACGACATCGCCGCCCAGGGGGCCGAGCCGCTCTTCTTCCTCGACTGCATAAGCGCAGGCCGCATCGACCCGGCTCAGATGGAGCAGCTCGTCGCCGGGGTGGCCTCCGGCTGCCAGGAGTCCGGCTGCGCCCTCATCGGTGGGGAGATGGCCGAGCTTCCGGGGATGCTGGAGCCCGGCCACTTCGACCTGGTCGGCTTCGCCGTCGGTGTCGTCGAGCGCGACCGGCTGGTCACCGGCTCGCACGTCGCCCCTGGCGACCGGCTGATCGGGCTGCCGTCGCCCGGGCTGCGCTGCAACGGGTACTCACTGGCCCGCAAGGTGCTGCTCGAGCTCGACGGCCGCTCGCTCGACGGACCGGCCTGGCCCCGGGCCCACCACTCCCTGGCCGAGGAGCTGCTGCGGCCGTCGGTCATCTACGCCCCCGCCCTCGTCAAGCTCTGCCACTCGGTGGAGGTGAAGGGGCTGGCCCACATCACAGGCGGCGGCATTCCGGGCAACCTGGCCCGGGTCCTGCCCCGCAACTGTGACGCGGTGGTCCAGCGCAGCAAGTGGGAGGTGCCCGAGATCTTCAACCAGATCCAGAGCGCGGGCCACATCGGCCCGGACGAGATGACCAAGGTGTTCAACCTCGGCATCGGCATGATCGCCGTCGTCGCCCCCCGCGACGTCTACCGGGCCCACGACCTCCTGCGCGACGCCGGGCATGACTCCGTCGACATCGGCGAGGTCGTCGCCGGCGAAGGCCGGGTCCTGCTCAAGCTCTAGGACCGCAGGCTGAGGACGGCCCCGTCGTCGTGGTTGGCGTTGCGGGTCTCGCCCTCGCCGTGGGGGCCGTGCCCACCCCACACCACCATCTGCCCACCGGCCCACACCATGGCCTGGCCCTGCCGGGGCAGGAGGGGGCTGCCGGGGAGCTGAGACCAGGTGTCGGTGGCCGGGTTGTAGGCGGCGCCGTCGTTCAGCTCGGTGGTGCTGAACCCGCCCCAGACGACCATCTCCTTCCCGGTCCACACCGCCCGGTGCCCGCCGCGCCCGCTGAGGGGCGACGGCGTCATGAGCGTCCAGGAGTCGGTGTCGAGGTCGTAGGCGGCCCCGTCGTCGTGCTGGCAGGGCCGGCAGGCCTCAGTGCGCCCGTAGCCGCCCCAGACGAGCATCTGGCTGCCGGTCCAGACGCTGCTGAAGGTGTCTCGGGCCGCGGGCTCCGTGGTCTGGGGGTACGGGGCCATAGAAGTCCACGAGTTGGTCGCCGGGCTGTAGATGGCCCCGTCGGCGAAGTACTTCCCACCCTCCTCCACCTCCGACGAGCCGCCCCAGACCAGCATGCGGTGGGCGGTGGCGACGGTGCGGTGGGAGACCCGTGGCTCCAGCGGGGCCGCCGGCAGTGGCGTCCACGCATTGGTGGCCGGATCGTAGGACGCGCCGTCGCCGACGGCGGCGCCACCCTCGACCGCACCGCCCCACACGACCATCCGGTCTTGTATCCACACCGCCGTATGGCCGCCCCGACCGGCCAGGGGCGCCGGGGCGATCGGTGACCACCGGTCGGTGGCCGGGTCGTAGGCCGCTCCGTCGTTCAGGGCACAGATCTGCCGGCACCCGTCGGCCCGGCCTCGCCCGCCGAAGACGATCATGCTGCTGCCGGTCCAGACCGCGCTGTGGCCCCGCCGGGCCGAGATGGGCGCGGCGGAAAGGGGCTTCCACGCCGAGGTGGCGATGTCGTAGGTCGCGCCGTCTGCGTAGGGACCATCACCGTTCCCGCCCCAGACGATCATCCCCAGGCCGGTCGACACGAAAGAGAAATCGGTCCGGGCGGCCAGCCCGGCACCGGGCATCGGCCTCCAGGCCCCGGCGGCGGCGGTGTTCTTTTCGCCGCCCCCCGAAGGTCGGAGGAAGACCACGGCCGCAGCCAGCACGACCAGAGCCAGCGACCCGACCAACACCCGGCGGCTGTTGGCGGACTGCTCCCGCCGGGGCTGCTTGGCCGCCACCGCGTCCTTCTTGGCGCTGCCGGCATGCTCCGGACAGGACACCCCCATCGGCGTCCGGACGGCGCAGTCCGCACAGACGGGTGTGCCGCAGGACCGGCAGCTCAGGTTGGTTTCCACACGGTGCAGCGTGCAGGTAGTCATGTCCGCATCATCGCAGACCGCCACCCGAACGCCCGGGTCGCCCATACTTGTGGCGTGGGCGTGGGACGGCGGGCACCGGCATGAGGCTCCTCCTGTTGGTCGTGGTGCTGGCCGTCGCCGCCGGGATCGCCGTCTGGGCGGTGCGCAGGGCGCAGCGGGCGAGCCAGCCTGCTTCCCCACCGGTCGACCCCTTCCGCGCCGACGAGGGACGGGTCGACCCCCGCGAGATCAAGGTCGGCGACGTCCTCACCATCGAGGGAAGCGACTTCGTGGTCAGGGGCACCCTGCGCTTCGACCAGTCCGGCTTCACGTGGGCCGAGCACTTCATCGACGACGTGCACAACCGCCGCTGGCTCTCCGTCGAGGACGACGAGGGGCTCGAGCTGTGCCTGTGGGAACGGCAGCCGCCCGCCACGGTGGCCCCCGGAGCCTCCGAGCTGGAGTACGCCGGCGTGACCTACCGGCTCGAGGAGCACGGGAACGCCACATTCCGGAGCGAGGGCACCACCGGCACCGCCCCGTCCGGCCAGGTCGAGTACTTCGACTACCAGGCCGGAGACCGGCGGCTGGCCTTCGAGAAGTTCGGCACCGAGAGCTGGGAGGTCAGCGCCGGCCGAGTGCTCGGCGGCCGTGAGGTCCAGGTCTTCCCCACCACGGCATAGGTCCCCTTGCTCGCTGATCTCGCCGTCCCCTACGCCGACGTCTCCGCCGCCGACCTCACCTGGGCGCTGTCCGGCGCCGGCATGCCTGCATTGGCCAGCGTCGACGTGGTGCTCGGTTCGGCGCGCGTGCGTCTGACCGTGCTCGGTGCATCCCACGAGGTGGTTGCCGAGCTCGGGCCCCTGGCGTGCACCGAAGTGATCGCCTGCGGGGTGGCCGCCGGCGCACCGATGCCGGCATCGGTCACTCGCGACCTCCCCGGGCTGCGGTACGAGTTCAGGTCGACGGTGTTGCGCCTGGACGCCGGCGACCTGGCGGGGCGCACGCACGGACTTCGGGGCCGCCTCGCCCTCGACGGTCAGGCCCTGGTGGCCGCGTTCCCCGGCCATCCCCAGGCCGTCACCGCCCTCGCCGTCCGAGGCGACGGCCACGGCCTCCACTGGCGCACCTGGCACGCCTACCCCGCCACGAGCGAGCTGGTCGTGACGTCCACCCGGCTGAAGGCGCTGTGAGCACCCGGGCTCAGATCATCCTCGGCCTGGTGCTGGCCGGGGTCGGGGGATTGACGTTCGCCATCCTGCTCGCCGTCACCGGCTTCGAGTCGCCCAGGGACTTCGTCGACGACCGCTACACGCTCGTGGCATCGCAGGACGGCGGCCGCTCGAAGGAGTACTCCTCGCCCCAGCCACCCTCGGCGGTCGTGCAGACGATCGCCGACCGGTGGCAACCCGCCGACCGGGTCAACGACACCGCCGGCTTCTTCCTGCGGTACCGCGACGACATCGTGGCTGTCATGTCCGACGGTGCAGGTGGCTCCCGGATCTACGTTGACGACGAGGAGGAGGGGTACCGGCACTGGTACGGCCACGTGGGCGGTTACTGGGGGACGTACTCGAGCCCGGCCGAGGCCGGACGGGGCGGCGGTCCGGGGACCGGCAAGTGAGGGCGCACGCCGCCCGGGCGGTTGTTCTCGGCTTGGCCGTAGCTGTCTCAGGCCCGATCGGCGGAGCCGAAGCCACGCCGATCCTCGATGCCGCCCACGCCGAGGAGGTGGCCGCGCAGCTGGCCGAGGCCACGGCCGTCCAGGGCATCTGCTACGGCTGGCAGGTCCAGATCGACGACGACGACGGCACCTACTCGGGAACCGAGCTCGGCTCGTCGCGAGGAGTGGACCTGGCCGCCGAGCACCCGTCGTGCCCGCGCTTCATCGTGTTCCGCGCCGATCTGCACTACACGTCGGAGTCGTCGGAGTCGAGCGACTCCGCCCTGTTCTACGTGTGGGCCAACGTCGGAGGCGGGCCCGACGACGAGGACCTCCGTAGGGTCGGCGTGTCCGGAGAGGCGTTGCTGGGCAACAAGGACGACCTGGCCATCGCCAATGCGGTCCTCGCCCTTCCGGCCCTCGTGGCCGAGCACGGGCTGGCGCCTCCGGTGCCCGCGGTGGGCACCGAGGGCACGATTCCGGCGGCGGACCGCGCCACCGGACGGCCCGGGTCCGACTGGATACGCGCCTACGGCGCCTTCGTCTTCCTCTCCGCCGCGTTGTTGATCGGCGGCCTCGGATGGGCGGGCTGGGCCTGGGCGGCCGAGCGGTTCCACCTCGGAAAGCACTCTGTGCGCGAATGAAGGAGCTTGCGTGGAAGACCTGAGAGACCTGGCCGAGGGGTTGTTGTCCGGGCTGGGGTACGGGCTGGTGGGAATGCTCCTGCTGGCCGTGGGCTACAAGGTGCTCGACGCCCTGCTCCCCGGCGACCTGGGCGCGCTCATCTACACCGACCGCAACACCAACGCAGCGCTGGTGGTGGGCTCGGCGATCCTGGCCCTGGGTGCGGTCGTCACCACCGCGATCATCACCTCCGACGACGAATTCGTCAGGGGCCTCGGCAACACCGCCGGCTACGGCCTGCTCGGCGTGGCCCTGCTCGCGCTTGCGTTCGTGCTGGCCGACCGGCTGACGCCCGGTGCCCTGGGGACCATCTGCACCGACCCCGAGCCCCATCCGGCCGTCTACGTCACAGTGGCTTCTCACCTGGCGGTGGGCGCCATCCTCGCCGCGGCCATCTCATGACGCGGAACCGGCGATGACCGCGCCGGCCATCCCCGCACCGGCGCCTGCGCCTGCAGCCGCGAGGCTCGCCGTGCGGCCGGGCCGGGCCCGGGTCGTCCTGCTGTTCGCGGCGTTCGTGTGCGCGGCGTGCGGGCTCGTCTACGAGCTTGCCCTCATCTCCCTCGGCAGCTTCCTGGTCGGGAACTCCGTGGTGCAGGCCTCCGTGGTCCTGTCGGTGTTCGTGTTCTCCATGGGCCTGGGCGCGCTGCTCAGCAAGGGCCTCCGGCGTCAGCCGGTGATCGCCTTCGCCGTGGTCGAGGCGGTGCTGGCCCTCGCCGGAGGACTGTCGGTGCTCGCCCTCTACGCCGCGTTCGCCTGGCTCGACCTCTACCAACCGGCCCTGATCGCCGTGTCGTTCCTGTTGGGCGCCCTGGTGGGGGCCGAGATTCCGCTGCTGATGACGCTGATCCAGTCGGTCCGCCCCCAGGACGCAGGGGCGGCGGTCGCCGACCTGTCCGCCGCTGACTACGTCGGCGCGCTGGTGGGGGGCCTTGCGTTCCCCTTCATCCTCCTGCCCCGCCTCGGACAGCTGCAGGGCCCGCTGGTCGTCGGTGCGGTGAACGCCATCGCCGCCGCGGTGCTCGCCGGCTGGCTCTTCGCACCGTCCCTGCGGCGGCCGCACCGCAACATCGTCGTGGGTGGATTGGTCGGGGTGGTCGGCGTCCTGGGCGTCGCCGGCGCGGCGTCGGGCCGCTTCGAGGTGTCCGCCCGCCAAGCCCTGTTCGACGACCCGATCGTCCATCGCGAGCAGACGCCGTACCAGGAGATCGTGTTGACGGAATCGGTGTCCCTTCGGGGGGAGCGGGACCTTCGCCTCTTCCTGAACGGCGACCTCCAGTTCTCGTCGGTCGACGAGTACCGCTACCACGAGGCCCTGGTGCACCCGGCGATGGCCGGGCCGCACCGGCGGGTGCTCGTGCTGGGCGGCGGCGACGGGCTGGCGACGCGGGAGGTGCTGCGGTACCCCGACGTCGGGGAGGTCGTCCTGGTCGAGCTGGATGGCCGCATGATCGAGCTGGCCCGGGAGGACCGCCGGCTCACGGCACTCAACGAGCGGTCGCTGCACGACGCCCGGGTGAGGGTCGAGACCGAGGACGCGTTCACCTGGCTGGCCGGCGGCGGGAACGGTCTCTTCGACGTGATCATCGCCGACCTGCCCGACGCCGACAGCACGGCCACCGCCAAGCTGTACACCCAGGAGTTCTACGCAGTGGCCGGTGCTGCGCTCAGCCCGGCCGGGAGGATGGTGGTGCAGGCCGGGTCGCCCGCGTTCGCCCACCACGCCTTCTGGTGCATCGACACCACCGTCCGGGCCGCAGAGCTGTCGACCGTGCCGTACCACGTCGACGTGCCGTCCTTCGGCGACTGGGGTTTCGTGCTGAGCGGGCGGAGCTCGCCATCGCTGCGTCTGCCCGCCACCCGGCCGGCCTCGTTGCGCTCGCTCGACGACAGCACGCTCGAGGCCGCGGCCACGTTCCCGCCGGACCGCCGGGTGCCCGAGGTCCAGGTGTCGACCCTCCTGCACCCGGTGATCCTGGACTACCAGCGGCAGGGCTGGCGAGGGGAATGAGCGTCAGAAGGCGTTGGGCGTCAGGACGGCGCCGTCGGCCAGCTTGGAGGCGGCGCCGAGGCCTCCCCAGATCAGGAGCTGGTTGCCGGTCCAGGTCATGGCGTGGTGCTGGCGGGCGACGAGTGGCCCGGGGACCAGTCCTGCCCACGCATCGGTGACCGGGTTGTACAGCGCGCCGTCGGCCTGGGCGCTGGTGTCGGCGCCGCCCCAGATCAGCATGTCCCGGCCCGTCCACACCGCCCGGGTGCCGGCCCGCCCGCCCAGAGGCGACGGGGCCATCGGTGTCCAGGTGTCGGAGCGCAGGTCGTAGGCGGCGCCGTCGCTTTGGAAGCACGGAGCGCACGCGCCGCTGCGGCCGCCCCAGACCAGCATCTGCTCGCCGGTCCACACCGCGGCGAAGCTGTCGCGCCCAGCCAACGATGCGGGCGGCGCCGCCATCGGCGTCCAGGAGCCGCTTGCCGGGGTGTAGACCGCCCCATCGGTGAAGTTCCTGTTCGCCACCTCGGCGGACCCGCCCCAGACGAGCATCTGGTGGGTCGTGGCCACCGCCTCGTGGCCGGCCCGTGCCTCCAGCGGCGACGGTGGCAGCGGAGCCCAGCTGTCGGTCTCGGGGTCATACGAGGCGCCGTCGGCCAGTGCCCCGCCGCCGTCCCCGGCGCCGCCCCAGACCACCATCCGGTTCTGGAGCCACACGGCGCGGTGCCCGCTGCGAGGGGCCAGTGGGGCGGGAGCGAGCGCCCTCCACGTTCCGGAGACGGTGTCGTAGGCGGCACCGTCACCCAACGGACAGATCTGGGGGCACGGAGCCGAGGTGCCTGTCCCGCCGTAGACCACCATCTTGCTGCCGGTCCACACCGCGCTGTGGCTGCGCCTCGGGGTGATCGGCGCAGGCGGCAGGGGGGTCCACTTCGCCGAGGGAAGGTCGAATGACGCCCCGTCACCGCGGACGCCGGCGTCGGCCTCGCCGCCCCAGATGATCATGGCCTTGCGGGTCCAGACCACCGAAGGCTCGCTGCGACCGGTCAGGTCGACGGCCGGCAGGACCCTCCACGCCCCGGCGGCGACGGCGTCCGTTCGAGGCGCTTTCGGCTGGTAGACGACGATCGCAGCGCCGAACAGGACGACGAAGGCAAGGGCTCCCACGAGGAGCCCGCGGTAGCGGGATCGGACGACGGCGCTACTCCTCGAGCAACGCGCGGGCCGCGGTGACGATGTCGGTGGTGGTGACCGACAGGGCCCGTTCGAGGCCGATCTCGTAGGGCATGGCCGGCACGTCGGGCATGGCCAGCCGTCGGACCGGGGCATCGAGGTCGTAGAACGCCTCCTGGGCCACGGTGGCGGCCACCTCGGCCCCCACGCCGAAGCTCACATTGTCCTCGTGCACGACCAGCACGCGGCCCGTGCGCACCGCCGAGCCCACGAAAGTGTCGGTGTCGAGCGGGGAGATGGTGCGGAGGTCGATGACCTCGACCGAGTAATCCTCGGTGGCCAGGATCTCGGCCGCCTCCAGCGACAGGTGCCGGTGCAGGCCGTAGGTGATGATCGTCATGTCGTCACCGGGTCGGGCGACGTCGGCCACGCCGATGGGCACCCGCCAGGCACCGTGGGGTACGAGGCCGGTGATCTTGCGATAGGTCTTCTTGTGCTCGAGGAAGAGGACGGGATCCGGATCTTCGACTGCGCTCCGGAGCATGCCGGCGATGTCGGCCGGCGTGGAGGGCACGACCACCTTCAACCCGGCCACGTGGGCATAGAAGGACTCGATGGCCTGGGAGTGGTACGGGCCCCGGTGGCCCCCGCCGCCCCATGGCGTACGAACCACCAGTGGCACGCTGAAGTCCCCGTTCGACCGGTAGTGGATCTTGGCCGCCTCGCTGACCATCTGGTCGAACGTGGAGTGCATGAAGTCGGCGAACTGGATCTCCGCGACCGGTCGCAGGCCGGCCAGGGCCAGCCCGATGGCGATGCCGACGATCGACGATTCGGCAAGTGGGGTGTCGAGCGCCCGTCCGGCGCCGAAGGCCCCCTGCAGGCCCTGGGTGGCCCGGAAGACGCCCCCCAGCAGGCCGACGTCTTCGCCGAGGACCATGACCCGCTCGTCCTCGGCCATCAGGTCATGCAGGGTCTGGCGGACGGTGTCGAGCACGTTGCGCTCCACCCCTTCAGCCGGCGGGACAGGGGACGCAGGGCGGGGGCGGGACCGGAGTGGACTGGCGTAGACCCGTGTCGACGCAGTTGCAGGCCGCGGAGGGTCGGCTAGCTCGGCCTGACGCCCCGCCTCGGCGACCTCCTCGAGGGCCGCCTGCTCGAGGAGGACCGCCTCCTGGCCCGACAGCAGCCGCTGGTCCAGGACGTAGCGCTTCAACCGGGGCACCGGATCCCGTCGTCTTGCCGCCTTGACCTCCTCCCGCGACCGGTAGACGCTGTCGTCGTCGTCGGTGGTGTGGGGCATGAGGCGGTACGTCTGGGCCTCCACCAGGGTGGGCCCCTTCCCGGTCCGGGCCCGTGCGACGGCGGCCAGCGTGGCCGCGTACACGTCGAGGATGTCGTTGCCGTCGACCACCACACCGTCGAAGCCGTAGGAGGCGGCACGGTCGGCCACGTCGGGCACGGCGGACTGCTTGCGCATCCCGACGGAGATGGCGTAGCCGTTGTTCTCGCACACGAACACCGCCGGGAGACGGTGAATGCCCGCGAAGTTGAGCGCCTCGTGGAAGTCGCCCTTCGACGCCGCCGCCTCACCGAACCAGGTCACGGTGACCTTGTCGTCCCCCCGCAGGTTGGAGGCCAGGGCCAGGCCGGCCGCGTGGGGGAACTGGGTGCCGATGGGCGACGAGCCGGTGATGATCCCGAGCCGCTTCGACCCCCAGTGGTTGGGCATCTGGCGGCCGCCGGAGTTGGGGTCGTCGCCCTTGGCCAGCACGGCCAGGAGGATCTCGTAGGGCGTCATGCCCAGGGTGAGGACGACGCCGACGTCGCGGTAGTAGGGAAGGGCGACGTCGTGGCCGGCACGGAGGGCCCACGCCGAGCCCACCTGAGCCGCCTCCTGACCCTCGCCCGGGATGTAGAACCGGGCCTTGCCGGTGCGGGTGAGGCTCCAGGCCTTCTGGTCGACGAACCGGGCCAGCAGGACGGTGCGGTACATGCCGATGACGTCGTCGTCGGACAGCCCCAGCTGGCGGTGACGGGCGGGCGGCACCGCCCGGGCCGCAGCCCGCTCGTGGATGACCCTGGCCATGCGCCGGCCCTACGAGGGAATGCGAATCTGGTGGACGGCGGACAGGGCGGCGATCCGGTCCTGGGCCCGCCTGTCGGCGGCCTCGGCCGTGGTCACCCCGTCTTGCTCGGCCGCGCTCAGGACCGACGTGAGGGTGTCGAAGATGCGCCGGACCGCCGCTCGGGCCAGGTCCGGGTGGTAGCCGCCCGGAGCGAGCTCCTCGGCGATGTTGATGAGCCCGCCGGCGTTGACCACGAAGTCCGGCGCGTAGAGCACACCGGCGTCGGCCAGGAGCCGGGCCGAGGCCGCGCCGTCGGCCAGTTGGTTGTTCGCGGATCCCAGCACCGCCGCGCACCGTAGCTCGGGAATCGTGCTCGTGTTGAGGACGCCGCCCAGCGCGCAGGGCGAGTAGATGTCGCACTCCACCGCGTGGATCTTCTCGACGGCCACGACCTCGGCCCCGACCTCTGTGACCGCCCACTCCACGGCGACCGGCGTGACGTCGGCCACGGTGACCCGGGCCCGTTCTTCGGCCAGGTGGCCAACCAGCGCCCTCCCCACCTTCCCCACACCGGCCACGGCGACGTGCCGCCCCACCAGCGACGTGTCGCCCCACAGCCGCTGGGCCACCGCCTTCATCGCCCAGAGCACGCCGTAGGCCGTGGCGTCGGACGGATCGCCGGAACCGCCGAGCTCCCGGCTCACGCCGGTGACGAAGCGGGTCTCACGCCGGACGATGTCCATGTCGGCCTGGGTGGTGCCCACGTCCTCCGCGGTGAGGTACCGGCCGCCGAGGGCTTCGACGTGGCGGGCATAGGCCCGCAGGAGGGCTTCGGACTTGTCCCGGCGGGGATCACCGAAGATCACCGCCTTGCCGCCTCCCAGGTCGAGGCCGGCGGCGGCGGCCTTGTACGTCATGCCCCGGGCCAGCCGCAGCACGTCCTCGAGGCCGTCAGCCTCCGACGGGTACGGGTAGAAGCGGGTGCCCCCCAGGGCCGGGCCGAGGCGGGTGGAGTGGACCGCGACGATGGCCCGCAGGCCCGTCCCACGGTCGTGGCAGAAGACGACCTGCTCGTAGTCGTCGGCCCCGATGCGGTCGAAGACGTCCACCGGCCGCAGGCTACTGCTGCGCCACCTCCGGCCGGAGCGCCCTACTGGACGACGAGCGTGGCGATCTGGTGGGTCTCGTGGAGCTGGCAGTACACCTTGAACGTCCCGGGGTGGGTGGCCTTGATCTTCACCTCGGAGCCGCCGGGCGGGATCTCGGT
>CADCTB010000131.1 GCA_902805665.1 uncultured Acidimicrobiales bacterium | reverse complement strand
CGTAGGCGCCGGCGCCGGCCAGGATGACGAGCCCCGATCCAAGCGCTCGGCGGGAAGTCATGAGAGAGTCGCGCCTCCCCGATCCGGTTCTGCACGGTCCCGTCGCAGCCTGAGAGCGAGGGCGACGGCCGACAGGGCGAAGAGAACGCCGCTGACCAGCAGCCACCGGCCAAGGTAGGGCTCGGTGGAGCGGCCGGTGATGGGCTTGTAGGCATCGGGCAGCCGCAGGATCAGCGGGAACCAGACCAGCAGCAGCAGGGCCGAGAGCGCAGCCGGCACCCGCACGTAAAAGACGTAGCGGGCGTTCGTCGCCGGGACTCGGCGCCGGGCCAGCCCGGTGAGCGGCCGGTCGGCCAGGGTGTAGAGCGGGAGCAGGACGAGGTCATGACCTATCACCGCGCCCGCGAACCAGATGATCACCGCGGTGGCGTCGGAGCCCAGCATCCGCCGGGCGGCATAGCCGGCAATTGCGAACGACAACAGCAGGGCGATGAGGTGCAGCGGGTCGCTGCCGTACCAGCGCAGGAGTCGGCCTCTCACCGGTCGTGAAAGGTCATCAGCGACACCCACTTCGTGTTGTGGACGCCGGGATTGGCGGGGACGATGACCCTTGCCGGGAACCCGTGGTCAAGGGAGAGATCCTCTCCGTTCACCTGAAGAGCCAGCAGCGAGCGGCGATCGAAGATCTGGTTGCCACGGAGTCGGGCGCTTCGGAAGGTGCCCTCTCGCTCGAGGGACTCAACCTCGACCCAGGCGGCATCGGCCGCACCGGTCAGCCGGGCCAGGTCGCCGAGGCGCACCCCGGTCCAGGTCTGGCTCGTCGACCATCCCTCGACGCAGGCGATGGGCAACTCATAGGTGTGCAGCTCCATGTCCAACAACTCCTCGCGGCTGAGCACGCGGGTGAACGGCCCGTTCACGAGTCGCAGGCGCCACGGTGGACCTGTCTCGTCGGGCCGGATGCCGCGCTCGGCCGCCGTCTTGTTGATGGGAAAGTCGTTTGCTCCCTCCCCGTGCGTGTGGCCTCGTGGGGCCAGGAGGGCAAGCCTTCGGAACGGTCCTCCCAGCGTGTCGCCCACCGAGAGCAGGAAAAGCGACAGGGAACCCGCCCCGACCAGACCGAGGGCGCCTCGTCGTGACATGGTGGCCGGCGCAGGGTCAGGCGAGACCAGGTCGTCAGGGTCGGGAGGCTCCGGTTGGGTGGACTCCGTCGGCGTTCGTAGCTCGGCGGCCAGGCTGCGCGACCTCAGCGAGCCAACCATCCGCCCGAACCTGATCCCTGAGTGAACGACGAAGGCGGCCATGAACACCCACGCGCCATAGAAGTGGGCGGTGTAGAACGAGAACGGCAGCACCTCGTAGAAGAGCTGGATGTTGAGGATGCCGGTGGCCATCTCGAAGACGATCCCACCCACGAGCAGCACCAGGCTCAGCCGCTCGACGAGCTGCGCTACCGAGCGGAACGGCGGCCAGTCGAACAGCTTGGGGATGACCGACCACAGCTTGCCGAGGACGACGGGGACGAGCACCAGCCCGAGCGTCACGTGCACACCCTGGGTGAGGCGGTAGAGCCAAAGAGGCTCCGTTGGCCAGTCGAACAGGTAGAAGCCGAGGATCCCCTTGTCCGGAGTGAGGTCGTTGGCACCTCCGAGCCCGGGGTTGTACGCCGCGTACGACAGCAGCCCGGTCAGGAACACGACCGGGACGCCGATGAGCAGGACCAGCCCGAAGACCGACGTTAACCACGGTCCCCGGATGGGGCTGCGCCAGTTCCGGCGCCGGAAGGGGCCGGGCGGTGGATGCTCCGCCACGCGCTGCAGTGCGCGACCCCATCCCGCCGACATGGCCGACACATTGCCATGGGCCATCCAGACGCGGATGTCACCGATACCGTATTTCCGCGATTTCTCGTCCACCGGCTGGACCTGCGCCAAACCTACGGTCCGGGTACGGGGGAGCGAGCGTTTTCTTTTCTATGACCCGTCGAGGTCGACGGAGGTCTAATTCATAGCCGCTTCGTTGCGCAGGACGTTCCGATTGTTGGCGGTCTGTGGGGTTGCGGTGCTGACGCAGGCAATGGCGGGAGGCACCCCTGTGGTGGTCGCCGCACAAGGAGCAGCGACCCCGAGCGTAGAGCTTCTCACCCTCACCGGAATGAGCACGAACGTCGATCTCGACGCCGAGGCCGCCGTGCTGAGGGAGAACAAACGTGACGGTCACCCCCTTGGCCCCGGGCACCGTCACCGCCACCGTAGGGGGCAACGGGGTGCAGCTCCTCGACCTCGAGGGGTCGAACGTGCGGGTCACCCAGGACAGGTCCACCACCCGCCTGGAGGGCACCGTGGCCAAGCTGTCGGCCGCCGCCGCGCAGGCGCTGAACCAGACGTTCGGCGGTCGCTGTTCCAGCAGGGCTTGGGGAGCTCCTTCGAGATGTCGATGCTCGGCTCGGCCATGGCCTCGGACCACAGCAGCGTCTACCTCACTCGCCGGGGCACTGCCGGTCGAGCGGACATGGACGCGGTCCTGGGCATGCTGAGCGAAGGTCGAGACTCCTACTAGCGACTGAGGAACGTGCGACGGATGACGGGTCAGGTATGAGCGCATCGTGATCCTTGTCGCCTCTTGCTCTTGCCCTCATGCTTGTCTCCCTCGAGACTGGGATCGCACCTTCATGGCTACCGCCTACGGAAAGTTGGGCATGACCGACGGCGCTGTGCGGCCATGATCGTGGCCGGTGGCAGCCGTCGCCGCATGATGAACCCGGGTTTATCCTTGCTGGCGCTGCTCCGCGGTCGTGTAGGCGAACTGGAGGAAGTCGGCGGCGGTGAGCGACGTCAACACCGCGGCCGCCAGCCGAGTGGCCCGGGGCGCGAGGACCAGGCCGAAGGCGAAGCCGGTGGCCGCCCACTGTCCGACGCAGAACGGGCATGTGACCAGCTCGCCCATCGCCTTTCGAGGGCCCGTGCCCCGCACCTCCTCGGCCAGCTCCGCCTCGCCCGAGGTCCCGGCGAAACGGGTGAAGGGTGCTCGCAGCGGGCTGGTGACGGGATCCTTGGCGATCAGGCGGCTGAGCTTGTGCGTCGCCACCGACATGAGGGCCAGGTCCGCCCAGGGCAGGCGCTCGGGCAGGCCCCGGCGCCTGACGGCCACCGCTCCGACGCTGACGGCGCCGGCGTAGGCGGCCATGAGACCGACGAACGACCCGAGCGGCCGGTCCTCGCCGTGGCCGTACGCCTGCCTCTCTTGGGCGACGGTCGAGCGAAGCCCGGTCGTCTGGTCCTCTTCGACAGCGTCGGTCACGCACCGCATTCTGCTCGACTCGGCGCCCGTCTGTGAGAGGGGTCCGGTCAATGGCCGGGTGCTCCGGACCGCAGCGCCCCATCGCCGCCGCGAGCGCCTTGTCATCCTGGGCACAATTGTGCAGATCTCTCGGGCGCGATCCCTCGGGCGCAGTTGATCGCCCTTCGGCCCTTCGTCTGGCGTTGCGGGCAGCGTCACAGGAGCGGACTGTCGCTGTAGTCGGGGCCCTGAGCGTGCTCGGTGGTGGGGTTGTGGCCAGCGTCGCCCAGCGGGCCGGACCGACGGCCGACTTCGTGTCGATCCTCGGCGTGCCGGGCCGGCGGATGGCGTGGGCGTTCCGGGCGGGTCAGGGCGTGGCCGCCGCAGCCGCCGTCCGCCTCGGCGGGGCTGCGGTGATCGCGACTACGACCGGGGATGGGCGTCGCCGGTGGCGTGACGTGGTCAGAAGCGAGCCCCGGGGCGCCGCGGCGCTCGCGGCCGGATGCCTGCTTGCGCTCCTAGCCGCGGTCCCCTGTTCCGAGGCGTGCCCGATCCCGCTGGTCGAGGGCACCGGGATGGCCCTGCGGGACTGGGTCCACGTGCCGGCCGCAGTCGCCTGCTTCTACCTGTGGCCGGTGGCCGCCCATGGCGCGACGCGGCGCTTGCTCGTGGCCAACCTCGTTGTCCTCAGCCCCTTCACCTTGACCGACCCGCACGGAAGCGCGAACGCTGTACTGCAGCGAACGATGGTGACTCTCGCCGCCGCCGCCCTCGTGTGCTGGCAGCCCACGGGCCCGGCGAGTGCTCCCGCCCTGGAAACGGCCACCTGCCGGCTCGACGGTCGATGCCCGTGACGTCCAGATCCGAGACGTTCCCGACGACGTCGTCGCTGCCATCGACGCAAAGTCGCTCGAGAGCGTTGGCGTCGAGGTGTAGGGCGCGATCGCGCTTCGGCTGTGGCGTCTCGGTCGCCGTCGTTGTCCTCGCCTTCGAGCGGCACCGCTAGAGAGCCAGGAGGCTTTCGCAGGCCTTGTTCGCAGCGGCGTTCCCTTGGAGCTGGGGCACAGAAGGTCGTGGGGGCGGGCTGAGGATTCAACCCGCTCCCTGTTAGTGCGACCGCGATCGTGTCGGTATAGCCGTCGACCCCACGGAGGACCACGTCACGTGCGCCGGGCCGCACTCCCGCCTCCTGCAACAGCCTGCCAGCGGGGCCCCGCGCCAGCGAGCATTGCTCATGAGCCCGCCGCCGACGCCGTTGCTGATGCAGCACAGAGTGGTCTCCTGGTCGACAACCGGCACGGCGGACGGCCGGCTCCAGTTGGTCGACCCGTAGGCGTCACCGCAGCGCGTCGCCTCCACGTCGTACCAGACTCCCCGAGGCGCTCTATGCCCGGCGCTCGGGAGCCCGGCGAGTGGCA
>CADCTB010000130.1 GCA_902805665.1 uncultured Acidimicrobiales bacterium | reverse complement strand
AGCCGAGGGGGAACGATCCGTGGCTGTTGACCCAGAGCCAGACCACGGGGATGAGCAGCCAGGCACTCCTCCGGCGCTCCACCACGGTGATGGTCAGCGCCATGCAGATGAGCCCGAAGAGCAGCGGCCTCGCGCTCCACAGCGCCGTGCCCACCCCGACGGCGACGATCCCGGCCAAGGCGGTGCGAAGTGGCGTGCCGGCCCGCGCCAGTCGGACCACGAGCCAGGCCAGGAGGGCAATCAGGACTGCCTGCTCCAGGACCACCAGCTTGAATCCACCCAGGCGGTACGCCCAGCCATAGGTCCATTCGGGGAACCAGCTCTGAACCACCCAGTCCTGACCCCGTGCGGTGTAGGAGTACGGGTCGGCGCGGGGGATGGCGCCCGTGCGCGCCATGTCGATCCCGGTGCGCAGATGGGTGAACGCGGAGTTGTCGCCGATGGGCCGCGCTCCGAGTCGGAACCCGAACAGGACAACGGCCGCCACGAAGAGCGACTCCATGCTCGGAGCCCTGATGTACTGCCTCAGCTTTGACACGTCACCGCCTCGCACGGAAGCGGCGGCCCGCTTCCAGTGCGACCGCGCCTAGCCGCCAGCCGGCACCTCGCCACCCTCACCGCTCTGGCCGGGAACCTCCGTGCCCCCGGCTTCCGCCCCCGCCGGCGCGCCGGCGGCCTCACCGGTCGGGTCGGCCGGAGCGGCGGCCGCGCCGCCGATCTCGGCGGCGTACTCGGCCCAGGCGGCCTGCGCCTCGGTCTCCGGGGTGAAGTCGACGTTGGCGAACTCGCCGATGTAGTTGCCCTGCTCGTCGTACGCGTGCTCGCCGAAGGCCTCCTGGTACTCGGCGGCGACGACGCCGCCCTCGGCGGCCTGCTTGATCGACAGGCTGATCCGCCGGCGCTGGAGGTCGAGGTCGATGATCTTCACCCACAGCTCCTCGCCGGGAGTGACGACCTGCTCGGGAAGGTCGACGTGGTGGGCGGCCATCTCCGAGATGTGGACCAGGCCCTCGATGCCCTCGCCGACCTGCACGAAGGCGCCGAAGGGGACCAGCTTGGTTACCCGGCCGTAGACCAGCTCGCCGACGCGGTGGTTGTTGGCGAACTCCTGCCAGGGGTCCTGCTGGGTGGCCTTCAGCGACAGGCTGATGCGCTCGCGGTCGAGGTCGACCTCGAGGACCTGCACCTCGATCTCGTCGCCCACCTGGACGACCGAGGCGGGGTGGTCGACGTGCTTCCATGAGAGCTCGGACACGTGGACCAGTCCGTCCATGCCACCGAGGTCGACGAAGGCGCCGAAGTTGACGACCGACGACACCGTGCCCTTGCGGACCTCGCCCGGCTTGAGGTTCTCGAGGAAGTCCTCGCGCTGCTCCTTCTGGGTCTCCTCCAGCCACGCCCGGCGGGACAGCACCACGTTGTTGCGGTGCTTGTCGAGCTCGATGATCTTGGCCTCGAGAGAGCGGCCGACGTAGGGCTGCAGGTCGCGCACCCGGCGCAGTTCCACGAGGGACGCCGGGAGGAAGCCGCGGAGGCCGATGTCCAGGATCAGGCCACCCTTGACCACCTCGATGACCGGGCCGGAGACCACGCCGTTGGCCTCCTTGACCCGCTCGATGGTGCCCCACGCCCGCTCGTACTGGGCCCGCTTCTTGGAGAGGATCAGCCGCCCTTCCTTGTCCTCCTTCTGGAGGACCAGGGCCTCGATCTTCTCGCCCATCGACACGATCTCGTGGGGGTCGACGTCGTGGCGGATCGACAGCTCGCGGGCCGGGATGACGCCCTCGGACTTGAACCCGATGTCGAGCAGGACCTCGTCCTTGTCGACCTTGACGACCGTGCCGGTGACGATGTCGCCGTCGTCGAAGTTGACGATCGTGCCGTCGATCGCCTCCTCGAACGACATCCCGCCCAGGTCGTCGTCGACCACGCTCCGGAAGGTGTACTCACCCGCCTCGTTGAAGGTGCCGGGCTCGCCTGCGGCGGCGGGGGCAGCTGCTTCAGGGGCAGGGGGGGAAGCGATCTGGTCGGACATGGGTCGGTCGGCCTTCTTTCCGGACGGGAGGTCGGGGAGCGCGACGGTCGCAGCTCACCGCAGGCTCGATCCTACCGTCAGGACTTCGCGTCTGCCCACGAGTCGCCCCAGGACAGGTTGACCTCCAGGGGGACCGAGAGCTCGGCTGCGCCCCGCATGGCCTCGAGGGTGAGGGCGGCGACCGCCTGCTCCTCCGAGGGCTCGACCTCGACGATGACCTCGTCGTGCACCTGCAGGACGAGCCGGCTGGCCCGACCCTGGTCCTCGAGACCGCGGTCGAGGCGCACGAGGGCGACCTTGAAGATGTCGGCGGCCAGGCCCTGGATGCCGGCGTTCATGGCCTGGCGCTCGCCGGCCTGGCGGAGCCGGTAGTTCGACGACGAGAGCTCGGGGATCTGGCGGCGACGGCCGAACAGGGTCTCGGTGTAGCCCCGGTCGCGGGCTTCGGCCACGGTGGCGTCCATGTAGGCCCGGACGCTGGGGAAGGCGACGAAGTAGGCGTTGAGGATCTCCGCTGCCTCCTCGGTGGGGATGCCCAGCCGCTGGCCGAGGCCGAAGGACTCCATGCCGTACGCCAGGCCGTAGGAGACCATCTTCGCCTTCGACCGTTGCGCCACAGTCACCGCCGAGGGGTCGACGCCGAAGAGCCGTGAGGCGGTGGCCCGGTGGATGTCCTCCCCCGAGGCGAAGGCCTGTATCAAGCCGGGGTCCTGAGCCAGGTGGGCGATCACCCGCAGCTCGATCTGGTTGTAGTCGGCCACCAGGAACCTCCGCCCCTCCGCAGGGATGAACGCCCGGCGGATGCGCCGGCCCTCCTCGGTACGGATGGGGATGTTGTGCAGGTTCGGGCGGTCCGAGCTGAGCCGGCCGGTGCGGGCGACGGTCTGGTTGAAGCTGGCGTGGATGCGGCCGTCCGCCGCCACCTCGCCGAGCAGGCTCTCCCCGTACGTCGAACGGAGCTTCTCGACCTCGCGGTACCGGAGCAGCGGCTCGATGACCGGGTGCAGGCCCCGCAGCTTCTCCAGGGAGGCGGCGTCGGTGGAGAACCCGGTCTTCGTCTTCTTCTGGGGCTGGAGGCCCAGCTCGTCGAAGAGGACCTTTCGCAGCTGCTGGGTGGAATTGACGAGGAAGCGCTGCCCGCACAGGTCCTGGATCTCCTCCTCGAGCCGGCGGCCCTCGGACACCAACCCGTCGTAGATGCGGCGCAGGAGGTCGACGTCGACCCGCACGCCGACCTTCTCCATCCGGGCCAGCACCCGCACCAGGGGCCGCTCGATCTCGTCGTAGAGCTTCTGCAGGCCCCGGCTCTCGAGCGCCTTGGCCAGGGCCGGCGCCAGCCGGGCGGCCGCCACCGCCCGGCGGGCGGCCTCCTCGGCCGGATCCGGGGCGGTGCCCGACAGGTCGAGCTGGCCGGCGGGCGGCGCCTCGGGCGAGCGGATGTCGAGGCCGAGGAAGCGCACGGCCAGGTCCTCGAGGAGGTACTGCGACTCGGCCGGGTCGAGCAGGTAGGCGGCGATGGCCGTGTCGACGTCGAGGCCCCGAAGCTCGATGGCCCGCAGGTCGAGGGCCCGCATCAGCTCCTTGGCCTTGTGGATGGAGTACCTGCCGAAGTCGGCAGGCAGCAGGTCGGACGGGATCCATGTCGCCTGGCCCGCGTCCTCGCCGGCGGCGGCGACGGCCACGCCCACCAGGGGACTGCGCCCCTCCTCTCCCTCCCACACCACGCCCAGGCTGACCGCCCCCTCGAACGCCTTCGCCGCCTCCTCGGGTGTCGTCGCCCGGTGCACCAGCACGTCGAGCGTCTGGGTGGCGACCGGCGCGGGTGCGGCGGCGCCCGTCGCCTCGACGAAGCGGGGGTACAGGGTGTTGAACTCGAGGAAGCGGAACAGCTCGCGCACGGCGTCGGGGTCCCACTGGCCCATGCGCAGGCTGTCGAGGTCGACATCGAGGGGGACGTCCCGGACGAGCGGGGTGGCGGTGGCGTTGCGCCGGACCTGCTCCTCATGGGCGGTCAGGCTCTCCCGGAGCTTCGGGGTGTTCTGGTCGACGTTGGCGAAGACCCCGTCGAGGTCGCCGTAGGTGTTGATCAGCTTGGCCGCCGTCTTCGGCCCGACACCGGGTACCCCAGGCAGGTTGTCGGAGGGGTCACCCCGCAGTGCGGCGTACTGGGGGTAGTCGGCCGGCGTGACTCCGGTCTTCTCCTTGATGCCGGCCTCGTCGTAGATCTTGTAGTCGGTGACCCCGCGCATGTTGTAGAGGACCTTGACCAGCGGGTCCTCGACCAGTTGGTAGGCATCCCGGTCGCCGGTGACCACGAGGACGTCGTCGCCCCGGTCACGGGCCTCGGTGGCCAGGGTGGCGATCACGTCGTCGGCCTCGAACCCCGCCTTCTCCACGATCGGGATCTTCAGGGTCTCCACGACCTGGCGGACCAGGCCCAGCTGCTGGCGCAGGATGTCGGGCGCCTCGGCCCGGCCCGCCTTGTAGTCGCTGACCAGGGTGTGGCGGAACGTGGGCTCGGGCCGGTCGAGGGCCACCGCGATCTGGTCGGGCGTGTGGTCCTTGAGCAGGTTGATGAGCATCGAGGTGAAGCCGAAGACCGCGTTGGTCACCTGTCCGGAGGCCAGCGCCAGGCTGGTCGGCAGGGCGAAGAAGGCGCGATAGGCCAGCGAGTTGCCGTCGATGAGCATGAGCTTGGCCACGCGCCGATGGTAGGGCGATCAGGCCAACTCAGATGTCGGCCGTGCCGCCGTCCCAGATCAGTCGCAGTACGCCGTCGACGGTCTCTGCTCGGACTCCGAGGCACTCGACGACCACAGGCTCGACCGGCACCATCCGCCCGTCGCGGTTGGCGAAGAGCTCGACGCGCCGTGTCTCCGGCTCGATCACCAGCACCTCACCGACGTCGACGGAGGCGTACCAGTCGAGCTTCTGGTAGGTCTCGTCGTGAGGCGACAGGATCTCGACGACAAGTGATGCAGCGCCTTCGATCCCACGCTCGGAGCGAACCTCCGGTCGCGCGTACATCTGGTCGGGCACCCGCCAGTCAAGGTCGACGCCGGGACGGAACAGGCCTGAGGGGTCGTGGCGGGCCAGCAGGCCACGGGCTTTCGCAATCGGTGCCAGGACCAGGAAGAGCTCGCCACCCACGGCTTGGTGGCGGTCTGACGGCGGCGGAACCATGTGGAGCTCGCCCTCCCACATCTCGTCGGACTTGTCGAGCCCCTTGGCTCGGCGTTCATCGAGGAGGGCTTGCGGCACCTCGAGCATGACGGCTCTCACCGAACTGATCGTAGTGGTGAGGAGTACCATTCCGACGTGGCTGACGGCTTTCACCCGCCTCTCGAGGAGTACCTGGAAACCATCTGGGAGCTCGAGGAGGAGGGCATCCCGGTGATCCAGGCCAGGCTGGCCGAGCACCTCGAAGTCTCCGCGCCGTCAGTCTCGGAGATGATCCGCCGGCTGCGGGGCGAGGGTTGGGTCGACACCGAGGGACGCTCCATCACCCTCACCGACAAGGGTCGGGCCCGGGCCATCAGCGTCGTCCGGAAGCACCGCCTCGCCGAGCGCCTCCTCACCGACGTGATCGGCCTGCCGTGGCACAAGACCCACGTCGAGGCGTGCCGGTGGGAGCACGTCATCTCCGACGAGGTCGAGGAGCGGATCGTCGCCCTGCTCGGGAATCCCGCCACCTGCCCCCACGGCAATCCCATCCCCGGGGCCGGCGGTCCGGAGCGGAACCTCTCGGCACTGGCGACCACCGAGCCCGGCGACCACGTCCGCCTCGAACGGGTCACCGAGCAGGTCGAGGTCGACCTCGACGCCCTGATCTACCTCGACAGCCACGGCTTCGTACCCGGGGCCGCCGCCGAGGTTCGGTCGAAGGCGCCCGACGGCACGCTGACCCTGAGCCTCGAGCAGGGGACGATCGCCCTCGGCCCCGCCCTGGCCAGCCAGCTCTTTGTCGCAGTCGGGGCTTCGCCCCCGACGTAACTGCCTGGTCGCCCTTCGGGCGGCTGACCCCTGGTTCCGACAAGGCAGGCAAGGCTTCGCCTTGCGCCTCGTCGGTCCGGCTGCCCCTTCCGGGGCGCCGGAGCTGGCGCACTGCTCGTTCGGGGCGAAGCCCGACTGCGCACTGCTCGTTGGGGGGCGAAGCCCGACTGCGTACTGCTCGTCGGGGGGAAGCCCCGACCGGAGCCCGAGCTGCGCACTGCCCGTCGGGACGAACCGACGGCGTACTGCCTGTCGGGCGAAGCCCGACTGCGTCAGTCCTGGGGGAGGGTGCCGTCGATGATCTGCTGGGCGACGGTGCGCATCTTGGCCCGATGCTTCATGGCCGTCTTCTGGATGAACGTGAAGGCATCGGCCTCTGACATCTTGTCCCGGTCCATGAGCAGGCCCTTGGCCCGACCCACGATCCGCTGCGTCTCCAGGCGCTCCTTGGTGCCCTCGACCTCGGCCTCCATGGCCCGCATGTCGGCAAAGCGGCCCAGCGCGACCTCGATCGCCGGCACCAGGTCGCTGGTCTGGAAGGGCTTGACCAGGTAGTAGAACGCGCCGGCGTCGCGGGCCTGCTCGACCAGGTCGCGCTGGCTGAACGCAGTGAGGATCAGCACCGCGGCCCGCCGCGAGCTGGTGATCTCGCGGGCGGCGGCGATGCCGTCCATGCCCGGCATCTTGATGTCGAGGATGGCCAGGTCCGGGTGGAGCTCCTTGACCAGGTCGACGGCCTCGTCGCCCCGACCGACGGCCCCCACGACCTCGTAGCCCTCGGCCTCCAGGGTCTCCTTGAGGTCGAGCCGGATCAGGGCCTCGTCCTCGGCGATGACGATACGGACAGCCACGGTCAGGGCTGCTCCGCGAACAGCCGCTCGAGGAGCTCGTCCTGGGAACGCTGGAGCTCGGCGATCTCGGCGATCAGCTCGGCGCGGTGACGGGACATGGCGTCCGCGTGCTTCTGGGCGTCACGGTGCTCCCGATCGGCCATGGGCGTCTCTGACACCATGGCCCGCAGGCGGGCGTCGTCGGCGGCATCGCTGAGCGACGCCAGCTGCTCCTCGACCACGTTGAGCTCGGCCCGCAGGTGCCGAAGCCGGTCTGCGGCTTCCGACAGCTTGCGCTCCACCAACCACTTGGACATAGGGGCGGCAGTCTACCGCCCACCTTCTCGACCGAATCAGTATTGCGGCGGTCGGCGGTGCGGGCGACCGACCATAGACTCCGCCCTCAGATGTCGGGATCGGGCCTTTTCGAGATGACGATGGCCGCGAGCCCGGCCTCCACCGGTCGCTGACGTGAGCGCGGCCGACTGGGGGGTGCAAGAGCGGTGGGCGGACGCCCACGGGCAATGGCACGACGTGAGTCCCGAGACGGTCGACAAGGTGCTCGGCGCCATGGGCACCGACGGCGACGGCTCGCCTCCTCCTGGGCCGACGGTATTCGTTCGGCCCGGCCGGCCGGTCTCGCTCGACGGTGCCGCCGATCTGACGCTCGAGAACGGCGAGGTGGTCCGGATCGAAGGACCGCTCCCGGCCGACCTGCCCTTCGGGTACCACTCGCTCGTCCGGCTGGACGACGGCCGGCGCACCGACATGGTGGTGTCACCGGGAAAGTGCCCGCTGCCGGCCCAGACACCGGCGTGGGGGTGGGCGGTCCAGCTCTACGCGATGCGCTCGGGGGAGAGCTGGGGCATGGGCGACCTCGGCGACCTTCGCCGGCTCGGCCGGTGGGCGGCCGGGGATCTCGGTGCCGGGCTGATCCTCGTGAACCCCCTCCACGCCGCCCATCCCACGCTCCCCCAGTCCACCAGCCCCTACTTCCCGAGCAGCCGCCGGTTCCGCAACCCGCTCTACCTCCGTGTGGAGGACGTCGACGGCGCCGCGTCGCTCTCCGACCTCGAATCGCTGGCGACTGCCGGGCGGGCCCTCAACGCCGAGCGTCACATCGACCGTGATGCGGTCTTCCGCCTCAAGATGGAGGCGCTCGAGGCCCTGTGGGACGGCTTCGAAGGTGACCCCGCGTTCGACGACTGGCGCAAAGGCCAGGGTGACGCCCTGGGCGACTACGCCGCCTTCTGCGTGCTGGCCGAGGAGCACGGGCCGGACTGGCGTGCGTGGCCGGCCTCCGCCCAGCACCCGGACGGCCCGGACGGGGCGGAGGTCCGTCGCACGCAGTACGGCAGGTGGCGATTCCACCAGTGGTTGCAGTGGCTCGTGGACCGTCAGCTCCAGGACGCCTCCTCCCAGATCGACGTGATGCACGACCTGGCCGTCGGTGTCGACCCGGCGGGCGCCGACGGTTGGCTGTGGCAGGACCAGCTGGCGCTGGACATGGCCGTGGGCGCGCCCCCCGACGAGTTCAGCACCCAGGGCCAGAGCTGGGGCCTGCCGCCGTTCGACCCCTGGCGACTGCGCACCGCCGGCTACCAGCCCTTCATCCAGACCATCCGGGCCACCCTGGGCCACGCCGGCGGCCTCCGCCTCGACCACGTGATGGGCCTGTTCCGGCTCTGGTGGGTTCCGAGGGACGCGTCGCCGACCGAGGGGGCGTACGTCCGCTACTGCGCCGAGGACCTGCTCGACATCGTCGCCCTCGAATGCCACCGGGCCGGCGCGTATGTGGTCGGCGAGGATCTGGGCACCGTCGAGGAACACGTGCGCACCGAGCTGGCCGACCGGGGCGTGCTGTCCTACCGCCTCGTCTGGTTCGAGGACACGCCCCCCTCGGGATACCCCGTCCAGGCCCTGGCCGCGGTGACCACCCACGACCTCCCCACCGTCGCCGGGCTGTGGACGGGCAGCGACCTGGACGACCAGAAGGGGATCGGCCTCGAGCCGAACGAGGAGGGCACCAAGGAGCTGAGGGAGCGCCTGCGCCGGGTCACCGGCGTGGCCGACGACGCCCCCGTGGACGAAGTCGTCACCGCCACCTACGAGGCCCTGTCCGATGCTCCGTGCATGCTGCTGACCGCCGGCCTCGACGACGCCCTGGGCGTGAAGGAGCGCCCGAACATGCCGGGCACCCTCGACGAGTGGCCCAACTGGCGCATCGCCCTCCCGCTGACCCTGGAAGAGGTGGAAGCCGACCCCCGTCCCAGGGCGATCGCCGCCGCGCTCGACCGGAACGCCCAGAAGCACGAATGATGCGGCCCTTCTCATGATGGTGGCCGGTCTGCGGCTGTGGATCGCCGGGACCAACGCCTGGGTGGTCTCGGCGACGGAGGACGGCGGCGAATGCGTGCTGATCGACGCCCCGCCCGATCCGGGAGCCATCCTCCATCACCTGGAGGAGCATGGACTGCGCCTGGTCGCCCTCCTGGCCACCCACGGCCACGTCGACCACATCGGTGGCGTCGGCGAGATGTGCCGGGCCCAGGGCGACGACGTGCCGGTCCACATCCACGACCACGACCGGCACATGCTCCTCGACCCGGTCGGCACCAGCGGCACGCTGGGCCAGATCCTCGACTACGAGGAGCTCGACCTGCGTCCTCCCGAGCTGCTCGCCGGGCTCGACGACGGCCAGCGGGTCTCCGGCGCCGGCATGACGTTCACCGCCATCCACACCCCCGGCCACACCCAGGGCTCCACGTGCTTTCTGCTCGAGGTCGACGGAGAGGCGCCCCTGCTCTTCACCGGCGACCACCTCTTCGCCGGGTCCATCGGCCGCACCGACCTCCCGGGCGGCAGCCACGCCCAGCTCATGGCGTCGATGGCCGAGAAGATCCTTCCTCTCGACGACGACGTCCGGGTCCTGCCCGGGCACGGCGACACCACCACCATCGGCGCCGAACGGGCGACGAACCCCTTCGTCCTGGAGCTGCTCCGCTCGAAGAGCTAGCTCAGAAGTCGGCGGGCAACCACTTCTTGGCCCGGTACCAGTCGACGTTGTCGGCGACGGCCGCGGCGAAGTCGGTGCGGGTGAACCGGAACCCGGTGGACTCGAGCGCCTCGGTGGACAGCCGGTTGTTCCGGTTGGTCTTGGTCATGAGCCGCAACCGGTCCGGGGTGAACAGGATCGCCGGTTCCATGCCCTGGTCGACCAGGTGCTGGTGGACCGTACGGCGCCGGTCTTCGTCGAGGCCCTCGCCGCCGACCTCGACGTCCATGCCGAAGCAGTCGGCCAGCACTTCGGCCACATCGTGGCTCGACGGGTAGATCCCGTCGACCACGTTGAACGCCCGGCCCACCGCCTCGGGCGAGCGGGCCAGGTGGAGGCAGGCGGCGATCAGGTCGTCGACATGAAGGAGCCGCTGCTCCATCGGCTCGGCCGCCACCGCGAGCCGGGGCAGCCCGGCGGCCCGCTCGATTGCCGTGTCCAGGATGGCGCTGGCCAGGAGCTTGGTGGCCCCGGGGCCGTAGACGGTGACCGGCCGCAGCACCACCGCCGGCATGCCGCGGCGCGAGCGGGCCCAGACCTCCTGCTCGGCGCCCCACTTGGCCTTGCCGTATCCCCGGCTGGCGTTGGGCTCGACGTCCTCCCGCACCGGGATCGGGAGCTGCTTCTCCTCGCCGTAGATCGACGTGGAGCTCATGTGCAGGAACCGCTCGAGCGGCCCCCGCCCGGCGGCGTCGAGCAGCCGGGCGGTGGCGTCGACGTTGTTACGGTCCATCTCCTCCTGCGTCGACTTCGAGCTGGACGCACCGGCCAGGTGGAACACATGGGTGATGCCGGCGCAGAGCCCGCCGAGGTCGTCGCTCACCAGGTCCGCCGGTTGGTACTCGGCTGCGTCGGCAAGGTCGTCGGGCCGGGGTCGGCGTCCGGTGGCCCGCACCCGCCAGCCGTCGTCGATCAGGGCGGGCACCAGCCGGGCGGCGATGAACCCGGTCGTGCCGGTCACGAGGGCGAAGGGCGTCGTCGTCTGAGAATCCGTCACGGCTCGTAGACTGCCATGCGAGATGGGCACGTCAGTCTTCTTCAATCCCGAGTGCAGCAACTGCCGGACCGCCGCTGCCATCCTCGAGGAGCGCGGGGTCGACGCCGACTACGTCCGGTACCTGGAAACGGCTCCGAGCCGGACCGATCTGGAGGACGTCCTGGTCAAGCTCGGCACCGACGACCCTCGCGACATCGTCCGCACCAAGGAGCCGATCTACGCCGAGCTCGGCCTGGACACCGCCGACCGCGATCAGGTCCTCGACGCCATGACTGCCCATCCCATCCTGATCCAGCGCCCGATCGTGATCCACGGCGACCGGGCGGTCGTGGCCCGGCCGCCTGAACGCCTGCTCGAGCTCCTCGATCACAAGCAGCCGTAGAGCGCGTCCACCAGCCGTCGTGCCCGGCGGTCGGCGCCGAGCGACGCAGTGAGCTGATTCATCACGTAGGCGAAGCCGAGGCCCTGCGAGCGGTCGGCGAACGCCACCGAGCCGCCTGCCCCCTCGTGGCCGAAGCCTCCGGGACCGTGGGCGGTCATCGCCGATTGGAGCGAGAAGCCGAGGCCGAAGGCGGTGTCCACGGCCAGCACACGGTCGGGCCCCGACACCTGGGCTCGCGACGCCTCGTCGAGCGTGGCGCCGGACAGCAGCCGGTCCTGGGCCAGCTCGCCGTAGAGGCGGGCCAGGGCGCGGGCGGTGGCGATCCCGTTCGCCCCCGGCCACTCCGCCTGGTGCAGCTCGGGGGCGTTGAACGACTCCACGTCGAGCTGGCCCGGAGGGTTGGCGAACGCCTTGAACGTCAGTGACTCGATGTCCATGATGGCGGCGAGAAAGACCAGTGCCGGGTCGCCCGGGGTGACCGCGGTCATGTCCAGGCGACCGGGCGCCAGCCGGGCCACCGCGGCCTCGCGTTCGGGGGGAAGGCCGATCCAGAGGTCGAGCTCCAGGGGGACGGCCACCTCTGCGGCCAGCATGGCGCCGACGGTGCGGCCCGAGACCCGGCGGACCACCTCGCCCACCAGCCAGCCGAAGGTCAGGGGGTGGTAGCCGTGGGCGGTGCCCGGCTCCCAGCGGGGCGACTGGCCGGCCAGCCGGGCCGCCACCAGGTCGTGGTCATGGCAGTCAGTGAAGGAGATGGGCTCGTCGAACACCGGCAGGCCGGCCTGGTGGGTCAGGAGGTGCCGGGTCGTGACCCCCGCCTTGCCGGCGGCGGCGAACTCGGGCCACACGTCGGCCACCGGGGCGTCGATGTCGAGCAAGCCGCGCTCCCACAGCAGGAGGGCGCAGAGCGCGGTCGGCCCCTTGGTCGTCGAGTAGACGAGCACCGCAGTGTCCTCCTGCCAGGCCCGCCCGGTGTGGGCGTCGGCGAGCCCGGCCCAGAGGTCCACCACCACCCGGCCGCCGACCACCGCGGCCACCGCTGCGCCTATCTCCCCCGGTTCTACGAAGTTGGCGGCGAAGGCGTCCCGCACGGCCTCGTAACCCTCGGCACAGGCCCCATGCACGGCAACGGCTGTCATGACGGTCGACGGTAGGTCCCCGATGACGACGGGTACCGTTTCGATCGTGCCCGTCTCGTCGAACAGCGCCACCACGGTGATCGCCGGGCGCTACCGACTCGACGGCCCACTGGGGCGCGGCGGCATGTCGGAGGTGCTGGCCGGCACCGACCTCCGCCTCCAGCGCCCGGTGGCGGTCAAGTTCCTCCTCCCCGAGATGGCCGCCCGCGACGACATCCGCCGTCGCTTCGAGGCCGAGGCCCGGGCCGCCGCCTCGCTCAGCGACCCCCATGCCGTGGCCGTCTACGACACCGGTGAGCACGAGGGCAAGCCGTACATCGTGATGGAGCGCCTCCCTGGGGAGACGCTGGGGGACCGGATCGCCGGGGGGCCGGCCGATCCCGACTGGGTCCGCCAGGTCGCCCGGGAGGTCCTGAGCGCGCTGGCCGCGGCCCACAAGGTCGGGCTGGTGCACCGCGACGTCAAGCCGGGCAACATCCTGATCACCGCGGACAACCACGCCAAGATCGCCGACTTCGGCATCGCCAAGAGCCTCGAGGGGTCGGAGGGCTCGCTCGACCTCACCGGCACCGGCCAGCTCCTCGGCACGCCCGCCTATCTCCCGCCCGAGCGCCTCGACGGCGCCCCCGCCACAGCCAAGTCCGACCTGTACTCCCTCGGCGTCGTCCTCTACGAGGCGCTGACCGCACTGCGCCCGTTCCCTGCGGAGACGCCGCTGGCTGCGGCGCGGGCCATCATGGCCGGCGAGTTCCGACCCCTCGACGAGGTGCGCCCCGGCCTCGACTCTGCCCTCGTGGCCACGGTGGAGCGGGCCATGGCCACCGACCCGGCCCGCCGGTTCGATTCGGCAAGCGCGATGGCCGCCGCCTTGTCGGCCCGCGCCGTGCCGGTGTGGGGAGACGCCACCGTGGTGGACGCGGTGAGCGCTCCGCCTACGTCGGTGCTCGACCGCCGGGACCTCTCCGACACCCTGGTCGACGCGCCGGCCGCTCCCCTTCCACCGCCGGTCGGCGGGGTCGGGGTCCGTGCGGCTCGACGTCGTTTCCCCGTCCCAGTGGCTCTCCTCGTCGGGCTCGTGTTCGTCGCCGTGCTGGTGGCCGGCCTCAACCGGGGTGACCGGTCACCCTCCACCCAGCCCTCCGCCGCGCCGACCCAGTCCACCGCGGCCCCGTCGACGACCAGGGCGGCTCCGGCCACCACCGCCGCCGCACCATCGCCCACCGTCACGTTGGCCGGCGAGCTGCGCACCGCCGCCGCCAGACTGAGCCCGTCCGACGGCGCGCGAGCCGCCGACCTGGCCTCCCAGCTCCGGCAGGTCGCCGACCAGGTCGAGGCCGGAAGCGGTGGCGGGACGGCCACGGGCGCCATCATCTCGGTCGGTGCGTGGCGCCTCACCGGCCAGCTGTCCGAATCGGCCGCCACCTCGGCCATCAACCTGCTCAGCCGGGTGCCGGGCGTCACGGTCGTCACCCTGCCCTCCCAACCGGTGATCTCCGTACCCACCGCGCCGGCCCCCGGCAGCGGCAACCGCGGAACCGTCAAGCCGGACGACAACAAGGGGAAAGGGAAGGACGACTAGCGCCTACTTCTCCTTGCGCACCAGCCATCGCAGCCGCTTGGCCCCTTCGAAGGCGGCCTCCCCGGCCAGCTGACCGATGCCGGTGGACAGGGTCGGGTACACGTGGATCAGGCCGGCCAGCTCGGCCAGCTTCTTGCCCTCGTTGATGGCCGTGGCCAGCTCATGGATCATCTCCCCGGCCGAGGGGGCGAGGATATGGGCGCCGACCACCTTGCCCTTCGAGGTGACCACCACGATCGACCCCTCGGACGCGCTCTCGGCCCGGGCCCGGTCGGAGTGGGCCAGCTCCATGCGCCACACCTCGACGTCGTCCCCGTGCTTCTTCTCCGCCTCGGCGACGGTGAGCCCGGCATGGGCCAGCTCGGGGTCGGTGAACGTGCACCAGGGCACGAAGTCCGTCACCTTTCCCTTGCCCGGATAGAACGCGTCGCGAATGGCACGGACCCCCTCGTATGCGGCTGAGTGGGTGAAGAGGAAGCGCCCGGCCACGTCGCCTGCCGCGTAGATCGACGGCACGCTCGTGCGCATGCGCTCGTCGACCTCGATGCCCCGGCGACCGACCTTGACCCCGACCTCGTCCAAGCCGAGACCCTCGACGTTGGGCTTGCGGCCCACGGCCACCAGCAGCTCCTCGGCGTCCCATCGGGCCGGTTCCCCGGCCTCGGCCCCGAAGACGATCTTGCGACCTTCGGCCACGGTCACCCGCTCGATGTCCACGTTGAGGCGCAGGTCCACCCCCTCATCGCGCAACATGGTGGTGAGCGTTGCCACGAGGTCCGGCTCATCCCGCGGCAGGATCCCCGGTCCCTTCTGGAGCACGGTCGTCCGGACCCCGAGCCGGGTGAATGCCTGCGCCATCTCGATGGAGATCGGTCCGCCTCCGATCATCACGACGCTCTTCGGCGCCCGCTCCAGCTCGAACAGGTTCTCGCTGGTGAGGAAGCCGGCCTCCTTCAGCCCTTCGATCGGAGGGGTGAGCGGCCGGCTGCCGGTGCACAGCAGTATGAACCTGGTCTCCAGCGTGCGGTCCTGGCCGACGAGCTCCACGCTGTTCGGCCCGGCCACCCTGGCCTGCCCGGTGACGACCTCGACGCCCATGGCCTTGAACCGCTCAGGGTCGTCGTCGGTCTCGGCCAGCTCCTGCTGGATGGCCCTGATCCGCTTCCACACCAGCGACGTGTCGATGTCGACCGGATCGACCGACGGAAGCCCGTACCGGTCGGCCACCTTCATGGTGTGGGCCGCCTTGGCCGACGCCAGGAGGGCCTTGGAGGGAACACAGCCGGTCCACAGGCAGTCTCCTCCGACCCGGCCACGCTCGACGACGGCCACCCGCAGACCGATGGTGGCGGCGAACTCGGCCCCGACCATCCCTCCGGATCCCATCCCGACGATGACCAGGTCGTACCGACTCGCCATGGCAGAGGTTCCTTCCCTCGCAGACGATTTCGGACTGTACCGCCGGGTCGGTGTGAAACCGACGCGCGCATGCCCGGAACCACCTGTCGGCGGGCTCCGTCCCCCCGCATGCGCACGTAGCTTTCCTTCGACCGGGCCGTATGCTCCCAATCGTGCCGAACGGCCAGGACGCGACCGTCGTCGACATCATCTTCGGGCTCGCCCTCTTGGGAACCCTGTTCATGGTGGCCCGCCGGTGGCGGGCGTTCTGGGACCGTGACTTCACGGCCGAGGATCGCCGGTTGGCGACCCAGTGCGCGGTGTTCGTCGTGCCGCCGATCGTCGTGCTCGTCCACGAGGTGGGCCACGTGCTCGGCGCCCGAATGGTGGGCGGCCAGGTGCTCGGCTTCCACTATGGACTGATCGAGGGATCGGTGAGGATCGCCGGTCGGCTCTCCTCGAGCGAGCTGTGGTGGTTCAACATGTCCGGGAACCTGGCCGGTGCAGCCACCGGTCTGGCCATGGCCGTCGCAGGCATCGCCGTCGTGGGCATGCGGCGAGCGCTGCGCCGCATCCTCATCATGGGGGGGCTGCTCCAGGTCGCGTTCCAGCTGGTCATCTATCCGCTGCTCTCGCTGTCGGCTCGCTTCGGCGACTGGCAGGTGATCTACGACTTCGGCGCCACCCCCGGGCTCAGTACTGCCACGCTTGTCGTCCACGCCGCCGCCCTGCTCGCAGTGTGGCGCTGGTGGCGGAACAGCGGGCGGCGCACGCTGTTCGATGTCGACCACGGGCTCGGGACCGAACAGGCGAGGCTCGGAGCCGCCATGGCGGCGGCGCCTCACGACCCCCAGCCGGCGATGGAGCTGGCCGTGCTGTACGCCAGCAACGGTGAGATGTCGCTGGCGCGGGAGACGCTGGACGCGGCCGCCGATCACCCCCAGCTCACCGGAGCGGGCGCCGCCCGCCTGCAGCTGGCCCGGGCCCGCTTCGCCATCATCGAGAACCGGTGGAGCCAGGCGTACCTCTCGGCCCAGGCCGGCCTGGCCCATCTCGACCCGCACGACGACGACGAAGTGGCCCAGCGGTTGTGGGCGAACGTAGGCCTGGCCCTGGCCTCGATGGACCGTCCCGAGAAGGCGCTGGAGGCCTTCGAGCACGTACGGCCGCCCGTGTCCGACGATCCCCGCATTCTCTACACACGCGGGCTGGCGCGCATGGCCGTCGGCGACCGCACCCGAGGGGAGGCCGACCTGCACGCCGTCGTCGGCTGGCGTCCGGAGGGTGACCTGCTGCGCCTTTGGGCCGAGGCGCAGCTGGAGGGCAGGGAGCCCGCCCCACCCGACGACAGCGACCGGCCGAACTACGCCCGCCGCACCAAGGCCCCGCCCGCTCCGATCGCCGGGGTGTGACCCAGGTCAGGGCGCCGCGGGACCGATGACCGGAAGGGCCTTGAGCAGCGGCTCGAGCTCCGCACGGGTGACGACGTTGTCGAAGCGGGCGGCGATGCGGCCGTCGGCCCCGACGACGAACACCCACGGCTCCTGCAGCTCGTCGTTGCGGTACACCCAGTCGGCGGCCGTCTTGTTGATCGTCTTGCTCTGGAAGTCCCGCCAGATCTCGACGTGGACGAAGTCGGCCCGGTCGGCGTACTGGTGGGCCAGCTCGTCGACCATGTCGGTGATCGGTCCGCAGAAGCGGCTGGTGCAGTAGACGGGTGTGGCGAACACGGCGACCACCGGGCGCTTGGCCTCGAGGGAGGCGGCGATCGACGTGCGGTGGAGGTCGGGATCGGGGATCTCGCCGCTGCCGGCCCGCGAGTCGATGGCGGGTCGGGGGACGTCGGGCGTGGTGAGGGTGAACGTGTCGGTGGGCAGAGCGGGGTCGCCCGGGGCCGGAACGGCGTGGGTGGGGCTCACGGCGAAGGCCCCCTTGCCCCGCTGGGCCTTGCCGTCGACCGTGGCCGTCGCCTCCACCTCCCAGAAGCCGGCCTTGTCGAAGGTGGTCTGAGCTCCGTACACGCCGCGGGTCTCCGACGAGCGCACGATCTCGGCGGTGGCCGGGGGCGGGGACGGCGCCACGGACCCGTGGATGGGCAGGTAGGACGCCTTCACGACCGGGCCGAACGGTGTCGGGTTGGCGCCGCCCTCCTTGGTGCCGACGTAGGAGAAGCGGAGGTCGACGGTGCCGTGGCCGATCAGGCGCTGGTCGACGGTGATCAGCCCGACGATGAACCGGGTTGGCGCCCCGACGGCCAGGTCGTAGCTGGCGACCTGCACGGCGAGGTCGCCTGCGCTCGCCCCACCGGAACCGCCCGATCCTCCGCACGCCACAAGCACGGAAAGCAAGGCCCCGACGGCGGCCAGGCGACGGAAACCCATGAGAGTCATTTGTCGCAGGGCGATGCCTCGATGGCAAGTCGCCCCAGTGAGGCGCGGTAGAGGTCGGCCAGCCGGACGAGGTCGTCGGGCAGGCCGGCCGGCGCCGCGGCGATCTCCCCCTCGACCTTCTCCTTGGCCTCGAGGAGCTCCGCGGCCTGGGCTCGATCGATCTCCTCCACGGCTCGGGCCACGGTGTGCAGGGAGTCGTGGGCCCGGTCGAAGAACAGCGCCCGGGCGCTGGCCGGGCGGTTGGCCGCCTCGCACAACGCCCCGTGGGCGTCGACGAGCGGGGCGACTGCCACCCGCTCGCCGCCGACCGTGACGGTGTCGACCGCGTCGTCCGTACCGGCACACGAGGCGGCCAGCACGGCCAGCACCAGTACGGTCGCCCGCCTCAGCACCCTGTGCCGGCCCGGCGCAGCAGCCGCAACGATCCGCAGCCGGCCTCGTCGAGGGGCTCGAAGCTCTCCGAGGCCACCGCTCGGCACCAGATCTCATACGGCGGCCGCCCGCCCTCGGACGGGTCCTCGAAGACGTCGTGGATGGCGAGCAGCCCTCCGGCGACGACCAGCGGGGCCCACGCTTCGTAGTCCGCGTGGGCGGGGTGGCGCCCGTGGCCGCCGTCGATGAACACCATGCCCAGGCGAGTCTGCCAGTGGCCGGCGACGACCGTCGACTCACCCACCACCGCCACGACCGTGGCCTCCAGGCCGGCGTCTTCGATCGTGTGGCGGAACCGGGGCAGGGTGTCGATCCGCCCGGTCCGGGAGTCGACCAGGCTGGGGTCGTGGTGCTCCCAGCCCGCCTGGTTCTCCTCCGATCCACGGTGGTGGTCCACGCAGAACAGCACGCTGCCCACCTGCTCAGCGGCGTCACCGAGGTACACGGCAGACGTGCCGCACCACGACCCGATCTCGAGCAGGGGCCCCAGGGCCGCCGCCTCCAGCCCGGCCTCGTGCAAGGCGAGACCCTCCTCCGCGGGCATGAATCCGGGCACCTGCCGGACCAGCTCGAGCCGGTCGGCCCGCATCCGAGACCCCTCAGTCCTTCCCGGTGACCCCGGCGCTGTCGAGCGTGGCCATCTCCCGCAGGACCTTCGCCGCAGCCTGCACGAGCGGGAGGGCCAGGCAGGCGCCCGTCCCCTCGCCGAGGCGCATCCCCAGATCGAGGAGCGGCTCGAGGCCCAGGTGCTCGAGGGCAGCCGTGGCGCCCGGTTCGGTGGAACGGTGACCGGCCAGGCAGTAGTCCCGGCACCCGGGCGCGAGGGCGGCGGCGACCAGCAGACCAGCCAGGGCCACGACTCCGTCGACCACCACGGGCACCCGGGCCGCCGCGCCCCCCATGATGAAGCCGGCCAGCGCGGCGATCTCGAGCCCGCCCAGGGCCGCCAGCGTGGCGAGCGGACCGTTCTCGGGAGCCCGGGCGACTGCCGCCTCGACGATCCGGGTCTTCCGCCGCCACGTCGAGTCGTCGATCCCCGTGCCCCGGCCGGTCACCTCGGCCGCCGGTCTCCCGGTCAGCGCCGCGATGAGGGCGGCCGACGCCGTGGTGTTGCCGATGCCCATGTCGCCGGTCACCAGGCAACGGGCGCCCTCCGCCACCGCGCCGGCGGCCACCGAGGCGCCGACGTCGAGCGCCCGGGCCGCCTCGTCGAGGGTCATGGCGGCACCGGCGGCGAGGTTGCCGGTGCCGTGGCGCACCTTGTGCAGGAGAAGACCAGGTGCAGGGGAGAGGTCGGAGGCCACGCCCACGTCGACGACGACCACCTCGGCTGCGGCGTGGCGGGCGAGGACATTGACCGCCGCCCCGCCGGCACAGAAGGCAGCGACCATCTGGGCCGTCACCTCCTGGGGCCATGGGGTGACGCCCTCCACGAGCACGCCGTGGTCGCCGGCGAACACGGCGACGACTGCCGGCTCGGGAACGGGAGGCGGGCAGGCGCCGGCGATGGCCGCCAGGCGGATGCCGACGTCTTCCAGCCGGCCGAGCGCCCCTCGGGGCTTGGCCAGGCGGTCGTGGAGGGCGGTGGCCTCGGCCGCGGCCCGATGGTCGAGGGGGGTGAGGCCGGCGACTGCGCCCCGAAACGTCACCCGCCGGCGGCGGGCAGCGACGGCTCGGGCTGGTGGGCGAACATCAGGCGGTTGAAGATGAAGAACTTGCCGACCCACAGGACCCCGAAGGCGGCCAGGGCCGCGAGGTTCACGATCAGCCGGGCGCCCAGGTCGGAGCTGGTGATGTGGTGGGCGTTGGACTCGGCGTAGTCCGCGGCCCATGTCGAGAAGACCAGGCCGAGCAGGGCCAGGCTCCAGAAGGGGACGATCTCCTTCATCAGGTGCGACTTCCCCGTCTTGCCCCACGCCCACGCCCTGTTCAGGTAGTACGACGGGACGGCCGAGACGCAGACGGCGATGATGTTCGACGTCCGGGCGGACCAGAACGACTGGGCGATGAACAGCACGATCTGGGACACGATGACCGACACGACCGAGACCAGGCTGTACCGGATCATCTTTCTCCCGCCAGGCGTGCGCGAGCGTTCAAGCATCGAGCGGGGGGAGAGGTCCACCATGGGGATCGTATCGGCCACATGCGCCTCGGAATCAAGCTCGCCGTGCGCGTCGAGCTGCGCCAGTCGGCTGCCGGCCCGCTCCTTCGTTCCCGACCGGGCCGCATCCACTGGTAGTCTTCGGTAACTCCGAAGGGGAGTAGCCCCACGCAGCAGCGTCGTCATCCCGGCCGCAAGGCCCGGCGCTGCGGCCCACCCGGGCGGGCGAGACCTTCGGTGACGTCCGTTCGCAAGGAGGGTCACCGTATGGTCGTTCCCATCACTCATCCTGGCCGTTTGGGTCGCGTCCGGCGGTGTGGCGGCCGCCATGATGCTCCCATCGAAGCCGTCGCCGTGTCCGGCGAGCCGAGGCCCGTCGTGCGGCAATACGCGGCCGAGCACGGCTACGAAGTGATCGTGATGGGCAACAGATCGGCCACCTCGTCGCACCTCGTCCACCACCGGGCGGTCCGCACCTCGGTTCCCTTCCTCATCGGCCCGGCGACGCGGTGACGGGGTTGACGCCGTTCGCGGCCGCTACCAAGGCCGAGAATTTCGCGCAGATCGACGTCCCGCTCTGGGCCTGGGCCGCGCTGGTCGGCGGCATCACCGCCCTCCTCATCGCCGATCTCCTCATCGTCCACCGCCGGCCCCACGCCGTCTCGTTCCGGGAAGCGGCGATCGAGAGCAGCGTCTGGATCGCCATCGGCGTCAGCTTCACCGCCGTGATGGCGTGGGCGTTCGGCGGCGACGCCGCCGGTGAGTACATCACCGGCTATCTGATCGAGAAGAGCCTTTCGATCGACAACGTCTTCGTGTGGGCGGTGCTGTTCTCGTACTTCGCCGTGCCGGCCAAGTACCAGTTCCGCGTCCTCTTCTGGGGCATCTTCGGCGCCCTCGTCCTGCGCGCCATCTTCATCTTCGCCGGCGTCGCCCTTCTCGAGCGCTTCGAGTGGGTGCTGTACGTGTTCGGTGCGTTCCTGGTCGTCACCGCCGTGCGGATCGCCCGGCACAATGAGACCGAGGTCCATCCCGAGCGCAACCCGGTCCTGAAGCTGCTGCAGCGCGTGCTTCCGTCCACCACCGAGTACGACGGCCAGAAGATGTTCACCCGGCGGACCGGACGCCGGCTGGCCACACCGCTGTTCATCGTCCTGGTCCTGGTGGAGACGACCGACGTCGTGTTCGCCATCGACTCCGTCCCCGCCATCCTGGCCGTGAGCCGGGAGCCGTTCATCGTCTTCGCATCCAACGCGTTCGCCATCATGGGCCTCCGTGCCCTGTACTTCCTGCTCGCCGGGATGGCCGGGAAGTTCCGGTACCTGAACATCGGCCTCGGCGTCATCCTGGGCTTCGTCGGCGTGAAGATGATGGTGGCCGAGTTCTACCACCCGCCCCAGTGGCTGTCGCTGGGCGTGATTGCCGCCGCGTTGGCGGTGGCGATCCTCGCGTCGCTGCGAGCGGACCGCAGGGACCCGAGGCCCGTCGCCGCCGACCTCGACTGAAGGCCGCATCGTCACCCACCGAGGCCCCCTTGGCTGGGGGCGGGGGTAGCCTCGCCCTGTGAGCCAGCACACGACGGTGGAGGCCCTAGGAATCGCGGTGGCGGCCGGGGTGCCGGTGCTGCTGTGGGGGGCGCCGGGCACGGGCAAGACGTCGGCCATCACCGCCATGGCCGAGGCCATGGGATGGCCGTGCGAGACGGTGATCGCCGCCATCCGGGAGCCGTCCGACTTCGCCGGGCTGCCCATCGTCACCGACGGAGAGGTGCGGTTCGCTCCGCCCCGGTGGGCCCAGCGACTCGCGACGCACGGTCGGGGCCTGCTGTTCCTCGACGAGATATCCACCGCTCCTCCCGCGGTGCAGGCCGCGCTGCTGCGGGTCGTGCTGGAGCGGGTGGTGGGCGACCTGCCCCTGCCGGCCGACGTCGTCGTGATCGCCGCGGCCAACCCGCCTGAGCAGGCGGCCGACGGCTGGGACCTGGCCGCGCCCCTGGCCAACCGCTTCTGTCACCTCGACTGGACCGTGGAGCCGGCGGCTTTCGCCCAGGGACTGGTCCATGGGTTCGAGACGCCCCAGATCGCACTGCTGCCCCCCAACTGGGTCGACGACATCCCGTACACCCGGGGCCTGGTCTCGGCGTTCATCAACGTGCGGCCGGGCCTGGCCTGCGAGCTGCCCTCCGACGCGGCACGCGCCGGACGCGGGTGGCCCAGCCCCCGGACCTGGGACATGGCCGCCCGCCTCTGGGCCGCCGCGGGCGCCGCCGGGGCCAGCACCGAGGCCGAGACCGCGCTCATCACCGGCGCGGTCGGCGAGGGCCCGGGAATCGAGCTTCTCATGTGGCACCTGGAGATGGACCTGCCCGATCCCGAGGACGTCCTGGCCGACCCGGAGGGGTTCCAGGTCCCCGAGCGCCACGACCGGGCCCACGCCGTGCTGACGTCGGTGGCCGCCGCAGTGGCGGCCAAGTCGACTCCCGAGCGGTGGCTGGCCGGGTGGAAGGTCGTCGGAAAGGTGGGCGAGCACGCCCCCGACGTCGGCGCCGTCGCGGCCCGGACCCTTGCCCAGTGCCGGCCTCCCGGCGTGGCCGCGCCGCCGGAGGTCAAGCTCTTCCTCCCCCTCCTGAAGGACGCGGGCTGGCTCGACGGCGCTCGCGGCTGAATGAGGCGTTCGGCCGACTAGCCTGGACGCTCCCGTGGAGCTCAACACCCACAAGCTGCTGGCGGCCCGGCTGTGGGCCGTCCGGCGGTACCCGTACCTGACCGCCGCACTCTTCGCCTCCCCAGTGATCTCGTCGCCCGGGTTGAAGGGGGCGACGGTCGACGAGTCATGGCGGTTGTACGTCGATCCGGAGTTCGTGGAGACGACGAGCATCGACATCCTCGGCGGACTCCTGGTCCACCACGCCGGTCATCTGGTGCGTGACCACGCGGGCCGGGCCAAGCACTTGGGCGTCGAGCGGAAGATGAACAAGGACTGGGCGCTGGCCGCCGACGCCGAGATCAACGACGACCTGATCGGCACGGGCCTGCGCCTGCCCGACGACCGCGTCGTGCCCCACGAGCTCGGGTGGAAGCCGGGCCGGCTGGCCGAGGAGTACTACCACGCCCCCCACCACGAGACCCACAGCGAGCCGGACTGCGGCAGCGGGTCCGACGGGGAGGTGCGGGACTGGGAGCTGCGCGGCGATCAGGGCAGCGCGCTGCCGCCGGGGGAACAACACCTGCTCAGGTCGCAGGTGGCCAGCGAGGTCCTGACGTTCTGCCGGGGCGGCGTGGGCCGGCTGTCGTCCGGGTGGCGACGGTGGGCCGAGGACATGCTCGATCCCAAGGTCGACTGGCGGCGGGTGCTGGCGGCGGAGATCCGCAAGGGCCTGTCCACGGTGAGCGGGCGGGTGGACTACACCTACCGCCGGCCGTCGCGGCGGGCCTCGGCCAGCCCCGACATCGTGATGCCGGCCCTGGAGCGCCCGGTGCCCGAGGTGCTGGTCCTGTGCGACACGTCCGGCAGCATGGGCGACGTCGAGCTGGCCACGGTCCTGGCCGAGGTCGACGGGCTGCTGAAGGGGGTGGGCCTGGCCCGCAACCGGGTCCGGGTGATGGCCGTGGACGCCGCGGTGCAGACGGTGCAGCAGGTCACGAACGCCCGCCAGATCAACCTGGTGGGCGGGGGCGGCACCGACATGGGGGCGGGTCTTGCCGCGGCCGCCAAACTGCGGCCCCGCCCGTCGGTGGTGGTGATCCTGACCGACGGGATGACCCCTTGGCCGCTCGAGGCGCCCAAGGGCATGCAGGTCGTGGTGGGCCTGATCGCCAACCGCACCCAGGACGGGCGGACGTGGGCCGCACCCCAGTGGGCTCGGGTCGTGCCCATCGACGCGGCCGCCTGAGTCAGAGAAACACTGTGCCTCGGAAGCTGCGCTGGTACGACCCCATCCCCGAGGCCACCACCATGGTGGACTGCGACGGCGCCCCCCACCGGGTGACCTGGCGGCGGGGGAAGGTGGTGCTCGAAGCGCACGACCTCACGTCGGAGCGGGCGATGCTGGCCTTCGGCGGCGAGCTGTGCCCCTGCATGCGCGTGCTCGAGGTGTGGGTGGAGCAGTTCCGCATGCCGCCCGAACTGTTCGGGCAGATGCACAAGTGGCTCGGTCAAAACGCCTATCTGCTCCCGGCCGAGTTCGCCCTTCCCCGTGGTCTGGCCATGGTGGTGCACTGGGAGCGGGCCTGGCGCTTCGAGTCGTGGCTGCACACCAAGCAGGCCGACCTGCTGGCCGCCCAGATGAAGGAGAAGGCGCTCCCTGCGCTCCGGGAGCACGTGAACGCCTGGAAGTCCAGGACCGGCGCCCGGGTGATCGCGGGCTGCCAGGTGATGCTGAGCCCGTCCAACCAGCCGGCCACCGTGGACGGGAGGACGGATCGGGTGGCCATGCGCACCATCGCCCGCCTGCCGGCCCGTTGGCTCGTCGACATCTGGCCGAAGGGCATTGCGGTGGTCGACGACGCCTTCGTCACCGAGCTGGCCGAGCCGGTGTCGCTCGACGATCTCCGCGTGATCGCAGTCCGCTGGGAGCCGGACGGCTCCGGCACCTGGGCCACCGTCGCCGCACCGGCCCGCGTCCACCGTGCGCCCGGACCGGCGGACGAGCCGTGGCACCTCACCTGGGAGGCGGCATGAGCGCGGACTCACAGACCGAGATCCAGGCCGAACAGGCAGTGGTCGACCACGCCTACCGGCGACTGGAAGCCATGCGGGCCGAGGCCCGGGCGTTGGCGTCCGACGTGCTCGACCAGGGCGCAGGCGGCACGTTCGCCAACCGGATCGAACGCGACGTGCGCATGGAGGTCACCGGTCGCCGGCTGGCCGACCTGCAGGTCGGTGAGGCGGGGCTGGTGTTCGGGCGCATCGACCCCCACGAGGGCGACCACCTGTACATCGGGCGCCTCGCCGTCGCCGACGAGGAGAACGAGCCGCTGGTCGTCGACTGGCGGGCGCCTGCCGCCGAGCCCTTCTACCGGGCCACCGCCCGCCACGCCATGGGGCTGGCCCGCCGCCGGCACCTGATCCTGCGGGGCCGGCAGGTCGTCGGCCTCGACGACGAGCTGCTGGGCGACCGGGCCACGGACGGTGCCGAGGCGCCCGAGCTCGTCCTTGTCGGCGAGGGCGCCCTCCTCGCCGCCCTCGACCGCTCGCGCACCGGCCGGATGGGCGACATCGTGGCCACCATCCAGCGCGAGCAGGACGAGATCATCCGGGCGCCGCTCCCCGGGATCCTTGTCGTGCAGGGCGGCCCCGGCACCGGAAAGACGGCAGTGGCCCTCCACCGCGCCGCCTACCTGCTCTACACCCACCGCTTTCCGCTCGAGCGCTCGGGCGTGCTGCTCGTCGGCCCCAACCGCATCTTCCTGCGCTACATCGAGGCCGTCCTGCCCGCCCTCGGCGAGCACAGCGTCACGCTGGCCACCCCGTCAACACTGGTGGGCACGGCGGTCCGCGGGACGGACTCGCCCGCCGCCGCCCGCATCAAGGGTGACCCCCGCATGGCCGGCGTGGTGGCCCGGGCCGTCGGCGACCGGGGGCGGGGCCTCCCCCGGGAGATCAGCGTGCTCGTGCGCGGCCAGCGCCTGCTCCTGTCGTCGGAGGCGTCCTGGCGGATCGCCGGACAGGCCAAGCGCCGCCCGGGCACCCACAACGCGCGGCGGCCCGTGGTCGAGCGCCTGATCGCCCGCCACCTCCACCGCCAGGCGCTGGAGCACCAGGAGGAGGCCGAGGAGGAGTCGGACTGGGAGTCCTTCGAGGAGGCGGTGCTGCGTGAGCGCACGGTGCGGGAGGCGCTGGAGCGGATGTGGCCCGTCCTCACGCCGGAAGACCTCCTCCACGACCTGTACGGCTCGCCGGCGCTCATCCGCTCGGCGTCCCGGAAGACCCTCACCGACGACGAGCAGCAGCTCCTTCACCGCCCCCGAAGCCCTCGGTCTGCTCAAGCCCAGTGGACCGAGCCCGATCTGGCCCTGCTCGACGAGGCGTCGGTGGCGCTCGGACCGCCGCCCACGCGGGCCCGGAACGGACGCCGGCGGGGCGACGACGCCCGGCGCTGGGAGCACCAGCGGGTCATGGCCGACCTCCCCGACCTCGACGCCCAGATGCGCCGCGACGTCCTCCGTCACCTCGAGCAGGGCGACACCGAGGTCGACCACGAGTCGCTGGACCCCCGCACCCGGACCTACGGCCACATCCTGGCCGACGAGGCCCAGGACCTCACCCCCATGCAGCTGCGCATGCTCGCCCGTCGCTGTCCCGCCGGCTCCATGACCCTCGTCGGCGACCTGGGCCAGGCCAGCGGCCCCTGGGCGCCCGCCAGCTGGGACGAGGTGCTGACCCACCTGCCGGTCCGCCGGCCTCCGGCCCACACCGAGCTCTCCGTGAACTACCGCACGCCCTCGGAGGTGATGGACATGGCCGCCCGGGTGCTGGCGGCGGCGACGCCCGGCCTGTCCCCGCCCGCCTCCGTGCGCAGCGCCGGGCTGCACCCCCTCGTCAGCGAGGCGCCGGCGCATGACCTGGCCGGCGTGGTCGCGGTGGTGGCGGCGGCCGAGCGGGAGTCCGTCGGCGACGGGAAGGTGGCGGTCATCTGCCCCGCCGGGCTGGTCGACACCCTGCGCCCCGGCCTGCCTCCGCTGCCCGAGGGCGCCGGAGTGCTCGATGTCCCCGTGGCCCTGCTGGCCGTCGACCAGGCCAAGGGCCTGGAGTTCGACTCCGTGGTGCTCGTCGAGCCGGCCGCCATCATCGCCGAGGGGACGCCCGCCACGGGACGGCGCGCCCTCTACGTGGCCATGACCCGCACCACCCGCCGCCTGCACATCGTCCACGCCGAGCCCCTCCCGCCGGAGCTGCTCGGGGCGGATGCCACAATGACGGGGTGACGGCTCCTCCCTCGGCCCCCAGCTGGGCCATCGAGCCGGTGGGTCCCCTGCACGGCGACGTTCGCATCAGCGGCTCCAAGAACGCGGTGAGCAAGCTGATGGTGGCCGCGCTGCTCGCCGACGGCGCCAGCACCATCGCCAACGCCCCCCGGCTGAGCGACGTCGAGATCACCGCCGGGATGCTCCGCTCCGTGGGCGCCGAGGTGGTCATCGAGGAGGACCGGGTGGTCATCGACGCCGGGACCCTTGCCGAGAGCCGCATCCCCGTCTCCTACAGCGGCCTGAACCGGATGCCAATCCTGCTGGTCGGGCCCCTCCTGCACCGCATCGGCGAGGCCTTCGTGCCGTTCGTGGGCGGGGACCGGATCGGCGCCCGGCCCGTCGACCTCCACGTCGACGCGCTGCGCCAGTTCGGGGCCGAGGTGGAGCTGACCGACCAGGGCCTGGAAGCCAAGGCGGTGAAGCTGCACGGCGCCCGTATCCGCTTGAACTGGCCGAGCGTCGGCGCCACCGAGACCGTCCTGCTCACCGCGGTCCAGGCCGAGGGCCGCACGGTCCTCGAGAATGCAGCCGTCGAGCCCGAGGTGGTGGAGCTCGCCCTGTTCCTTCAGCGCATGGGCGCCCGCATCGAGCTCCAGCCCGACCGCCGCTTCGTCATCGAGGGCGTGCCTCACCTGGCCGGTGCGCCACAGCGCCTGGGTGGAGACCGTATCGAGGCCTTCTCCTACATGGTGGCCGGCCTGGCCACCGGCGGCTCGGTCCGCATCACCGGGTGCGCCCAGGAACGGCTGGTCACGGCCATCACCACGCTCCAGCGCATGGGTGCCAGCTTCGAGATCACCGACGACTCGATCACCGCCACCGCGGACCACCTCCGGTCGTGCGCGGTGCGCACCAGCCCCCATCCCGGCTTCATGACCGACTGGCAGCCGCCGCTCGTGGTCCTCTGCACCCGGGCCCACGGCATGTCGGTCGTGCACGAGACGATCTTCGAGGACCGCCTGGGCTATATCGACGCCCTCCAGCGGATGAAGGCCGAGGTCGAGCTGTTCGAGCAGTGCCTGGTGGGCGACCCTTGCCGGTTCCAGGAGACGGGAGCCCGTCACTCCGCGCTGGTCCGCGGCGTCTCCCCGCTCCAGGGCGCCGAGGTGGAGATGCCCGACATCCGGGCTGCCTTCGCCTACCTCATCGCCGCCGCCGCAGCCGACAGCCCGTCGATCCTCCACGGCGTCCACCACCTGGAGCGCGGGTACGACCAGGTGTTCGACAAATTCTCCGAGCTCGGACTGGGTATCCGGCAGCTGGATTCCTGAGCCGTTCACGCTGAATCACCGCCGGCCGATTTGGATCGGCTGGGAGCGTCTGCGTACACTTCAGCCCTTCCCCGAGTGCCGCTGTAGCTGCGCGCGCCCCTACCTCCGGAGGTCCCCTACTTCGTCACGCCTGTCCACAGGGTTTTCCGTCTGCACCTCGTAAGGACGACGTCCCGAGCGAACGCCGCTCGCGAGCATGAATGCCGAAAGACGACTTCCCGCATTTCGAGCCACACCTGACTGCCTATTTCAGGCACTCTCAAGGAGGCGCACTAATGCGCAAGCAACACCGAATCAAGGCACTACTCGCAGGGCTTTCTCTTTCCGCAGGCCTTCTGGCCGTCACCCCGCTGGGGGGCGCCGTGCCGGCTCAGGCATGGAGCCGCTGGGACGAACCGCCCACTGCGGAGAACCTCGAGGCGCTGCGATGGTGTGAGTCGACCAACGACTACAGCATCGACACCGGCAACGGCTACTACGGCGCCTACCAGTTCTCCTTGGAGACCTGGTGGTGGCTGGGATACGAGGGGTGGCCCAGCGAGGCCTCGCCCGAGGTCCAGGACCAGGCCGCCCTCGACCTGTACGACTACTCGAACTGGGACGCCTGGCCGTCCTGTTCCCGCTGGTTGGGCCTGAAGCACTAACTGGTGATCGCCGGCGGGGACCCCGGTCCCCGCCGGCACTGATTTCCTAGACCGCGCCCCGCCAGGCACCGGTCTCGCTGCCCCGCTGCTCCATGAACGACTTGAAGCGCTTGAGGTCGCCCTCGGCCTGCTTCGACACGAAGCCCAGCTTGTCGCCGATGGTCTCGGCCAGGCCCTCGGGTGCGAACTCCATCTGCAGGTTCACCCGGGTCGCCGCCTCCCCCGTGGGCTGGAACGTGACGATCCCCCCGTTCCCGGCCCCGTCGATGCTCCTCCAGGCGATGCGCTGGTCCGGCTTCTGATCGACGATCTCGGCGTCCCACTCACGCTTGGCCCCGGCGATCTCGGCCACCCAGTGGAGGCGGGTGTCGTCGAGCTGGGTGACCCGCTCGACGCCTTCCATGAACTGGGGGAACTCCTCGAACTGGGTCCACTGGTTGTACACCGTGGACACCGGCAGTTCGATCTCGATGGACTTCTCCACGATCGACATAGCCCCAACCTCCTCATAGAGACAAGTTGGCAATGGCTTACCCACCTCCTTCGGTTTCATCCGGGTTCCCGGGCCGCAGCTCGATGTAGGCCGCCTTGGCTGCGGCGACGACGGGAACGGCAAGGAGGGCGCCCACCACGCCTCCGGCCGACACGCCGATGAGGGCGGCGGTCATCGTGGCGGGGGGTGAGAGCTTCACCGACCGGCCCACGACCATGGGGCTGAGGATGTGGTTCTCGAACTGCAGGTAGAGGATGAAGAACACCGCGCAGATGACGCCGGTGGTCGCGCTCTTGCTGAAGCCGAGGAGGACGAACGGAATGCCCCCGGCGGCGCCGCCGATCTGGGGGACGAGGTCGAACAGCGCCACCCAGATGGCCAGGAGCGGAGTCAGCGGGACGCGGAGCACCATCCCGACGGCCAGGACGGCGAGCCCGGCGATACCCGCGACGAGCAGCGACCCGGCCACGTACTTGCCGAAGGTGACGTAGGCGAGCCGTCCGAGGCGATCGGCCTGGGGCCTGACGCGCACCGGGACGACCCGGCGTGCCCCTCGCAGGAGGCGCTCCCCGTCGAGGAGCAGGCTGACGGTGATCAGCAGGGTGAAGAGCCCGACGAGGAGGCCGTCGGCCAGGGTCTGCGCGGCACCGATCAGAGGCGTGTCCTCACCTTCGAGGCGGTCCGGGATGCTCTCGATGGCCCGGCGGACGGCGTCGGCCGTGCCGGCCCGGGCCAGGTCGTCGCCGATGACCGGCAGCTCCTCGATCTGGCCGACGACGCGGTCGGTCTCCCCGCTGAGGTCGCGTCCCTGGTCGATGGCCCGGGGGATCAGCAGGGCGCCGGCGACCACGAAGGCGATGAGGAGGCCGAGCATGACCGCACCCACTCCCAGCGCCCGGTGGCCGCCCATGCGGCGGGTGAGCCGCCCCACGAGGGGGTCGATGGCCAGGGCCAGCAGGGTGCCCACCGCGAGGACCGCAAGTGCCCTCGGTGCCCCCCGAATGAGGGCGGTGACCGCCAGGAGGGCGACGAAGGCCACCAGCACCCACGCGACCGACCGCCAGTCCAGGTCGACCTCCCGGGTGGGGCTGTTCACATGGCGGCTCTCCGCCGACGAGTCACTGCGGGCGCCGGCCACCGGTCGGTACTGTACCGAGATGGTGGCGCCCATCCCCCGGGAGCGCCTCCGCATATCGCCGCGTTCCGCCGCGCTCAGCGTCGCCATGCTGGGCGCCACCCTGGCCCTGTTGGCCGTGGTGGCCGCGGCCCAGCGGGTGATCGGGTGGATCCTCGTGGCCGCCACCTTGGCCGGACTGCTCCATCCCCTGGTCTCCCTGCTGGCCCGGAAGATCCCGAGGGCCCTGGCCACCGCGGTGGTGATGCTCACCCTCGTGGGCGGCCTCGGCGCGGTCGGCTACGGGCTGGTGGACGACGTGCAGCGCGAGACCCGCCGCCTGCAGGAGGCGGGGCCGGAGCGGGCCCGGGAGATCGAGTCGTCGGAGCGGTTCGGCGACGTGGCCCGCGACCTCCGGCTGTCCGAGCGCACCGACCGCTTCCTCCGCGGCCTTCCGCAGCGCCTGCGGGGCGGAACGACGGCCGAGGCGCTCCAGGCCGCGGCCACCCGCGGTGTGGCGTTCCTGGCCACGGGCGTGCTCACGATCTTCTTCCTCCAGCACGGCCCCCGGCTGGCCCGCTCGGCCCGCAACCAGCTCCGGGATCCGGTCCGCCGGGCTCGGGCTGAGGCGCTGGCCGTCGCCGTCTACCGCCGGGCGTTCGGCTACGCCACCTCGTCGCTCGTCATGTCGCTCGCTGCCGGCCTTGCCGCCTACCTGGCCGCCCGCCTTGCCGACGTCCCAGGACCCGCGGCGCTCGGCGTCTGGGTGGGGCTGTGGGACCTCGTGCCCCTCGCCGGAGCCCTGATCGGCGCCCTGCCCATCGTGGTCTTCGCCGCCGCGTCGTCGGGGGAGCGATCAGTCACGCTCATCGTCGTGTTCGTCGCCTATCAGGCCGTCGAGAACCTCCTCGTCCAGCGCAGCGTCGAGCGGTCGACGGTACGGGTGGGGCCGTTCGTCACCCTGGCCGCCGGGCTCGTCGGCCTCGAGCTGAGCGGCGTGGCGGGAGCGCTTCTCGCCGTGCTGGCCGCCACCATCGCCATCACACTGGCGGATGAGCTGGCGAAGAGAGAGCCGGCGGCGCCGGAACCCGAGCCGAAGCCGGAGCCGGAGACGCAGCCGGCGATATCCTCCACTCCTGCGGAACGTCCCGAGTCCGCCGAACGTTCTCCTTAACGACAGTCCCTTCCGGAGGTCGTCATGAGGTTCGTGCTCCGCCGCTCGCTCCCCTCCATCGGGGGCCTGGTCGGCCTGCTTCTCGCCGTCGGGTTCGCAGTCGTCTACTTCCTCGGCGCTCCCCTGTGGTTCCCGGCCGCCTTCGCCGTGGCCATGCTGGGGATCCAGTACCTGGTCAACCCCTTCATCATCCAGTGGCTGGTCCCGGCCACCGTGATCCCCAACGACGGCCGGCGCTACGACACCGACCACCCGCTGGGCGACATCGTCGCCCGCCGGTGCGCCGAGGCCGGCATCCCTCTGGTGACCCTGGGGATCGTCGACGACGGGAACCCGAACGCGTTCACGTTCGGACGCACTCCGAGGGACGCCCGCATCTGGGTGACCCGTGGGCTCCTCGAGCGGCTCGACGAGCGCGAGCTCAACGCGGTGGTCGCCCACGAGGTCGGTCACGTCAAGCACTGGGACTTCGCGGTCATGACGGTGGCCGCCGTCATCCCCATGGTCCTCTACCTGGCCTACGTGGTGGCCCGGGGCAACGACCGGCCCGAGGCCAGGGCCGTCGCCCTCGGCGCCTACGTGGCCTACCTGACCTCCCAGTTCACCCTCCTGGCCCTGAGCCGGGCCCGGGAGACGGCAGCCGACCACTGGTCGTGCCGGTCCACCGGCGACGGTGATGCCCTCGCATCCGCGCTGATCAAGATCGCCTACGGCATGGGCCAGGCCAGCGCGGCCCGGAAGGACGAGGCGCACACCCTCATCGCCTCGGGCAAGCAGGGGCGCAAGGAAGCGGCCAAGCTGGCAGCCCGCACCCGCCGGGCCCAGTCGATGCGGGCCATGGGCATCTTCGAGCCCCGCTCGGCCGAGGCCATGCAGGCCGCGATCGCCCAGGGCATCGACCCCGACCGTGCCCTTGCCGCCATGCGGTGGGACCTGGCCAACCCCTGGGGAGCGACGCTGGAGAAGCTGTCGTCGCACCCGCTGGTGGCCCGGCGCATCCTCGACCTGGAGCAGTCGGGGCTGCCCGGCGCACCCCGGCAGTGGAGCGTGCTGCGGTCCATGGCCGGCGCCTCCGAGGAGCAGGCGTTCGACGCCCGGGCCCGCTTCGCCCGCGAGCTGGCCATCGCTGTCGCCCCATGGATCCTGGTCATCGCCGGCGTGGTCTTCGGCGCCCTCCCCGACAGCCAATTCGGCATGGGCCTTGCCGTGGCCGCCGCCGGTGCCCTGTTCTTCGTCAAGCAGCACGTCCGCTACCCGGGTGACCACCATCCGGTCGACGAAGTGGCCGGCCTGCTCGAACGCCTCGACGCCGGCCCGGTGGCGGGCATCGGCGTCACCGTGAAGGGCCAGGTCGTCGGCCGGGGCATGCCCGGGTACGTGCTGTCACCCGACCTGGTGGTCGCCGACCCTTCCGGGTTCGTCCCTCTCCTCTACCGCCAGCCGTTCCCCTTCGCCGCCGAGTGGTTCGGGTTGTTCCGGGCCGAGGCGTTCCAGGGCCAGGAGGTGGAGGCCCGGGGGTGGTACCGGCGCCTGCCCGGCCCGGTCATCGAGCTGCGCGACGTCCGGGCCGCGGACGGCCGCCGGGCCCGCTCGTGGGAATGGGTCGCCCGCTACGCCGCGGCAGCCCTTTTGGTCGTCGCCGGCGTCGCCCTCATGCTGGTGGGGCTGGTCTAACCACTCGTTCTGTCAGGGCGTTTGTCGAGCCACCGCCGGAGGCCGGCGGCGTTGGAGTGGACGCCGTTGAGGATGCCCATCGTCTCGCTGGGGTCGGCGCCGAACGCAGCGGCCAGGGCGGCGGCCAGGTCGTCACCCCGTTCCCATGCCGCTTCGGCCACCGCCGCCCACTCCCGCAGCACGTCCTCGGCCTCGCCGAGGACGTCGGCCGGGTCACCGTCCAGCACGCCGAAGTGGGCGAGGGCGAGCGCCGATGGCCGGCGGGCGGCGAAGAGGTGGAGGGACCGGATGGCCAGGTCAAGGTCGAACTCGGGAGGCGGGGTGGCCGGTCGCAGCACACCGACGTCGGGCAGGCGGACACCTGCGGCGTCGCCCGCGAACAGCACGCCGGTCGCGGAGTCGTGGAGAGCCAGGTGGTGGTTGGCGTGGCCCGGGGAGTGGACGGCGGTCAGCGCCCGGCCGGGACCGATGCGGATCTCCTCCCCGTCCTCGATGGCCCGGATGCGCTCGACCGGGGTGGGGTCGAGGCGGCCGTAGAGGCTGTCGAGGGTGTCCCCGTAGACCCGGGCCGCCGACGCCACCAGCCGTGACGGGTCGACCAGGTGCCGGGCGCCCGCGGGGTGGACGTACACCGTGGCGTTCGGGAAGGCCCGGGCCACGTCGCCCACGCCGCCGGCGTGGTCGAGGTGGATGTGGGTCACCACGACGCCCGCCAGGTCGCCGGGCCCGATCCCGAGCCCGGCCAGCGCGTCGAGGACCACCGGCACCGAGCTCTGGCTGCCGGTCTCGATCAGGACCGGTTCCGGCCCCTCGATCAGCCATCCCGCGGTGACCCGCTCCCAGCCCCCGAGCAGGGTGTCGATCTGGTGCACCGGGCTCAGCCCGTGAGGTCCGGCATCACGTCGGCGGCGAACTCCTCCACCAGGGCCCGCCCCTCCGACGGCCAGCTGGCGATCAGGTGGGTGAAGCCGGCGGCCCGCAGCTGGTCGGCCTCCCGGCGGACGGAGTCCCACGGCTCGGAGATCGAGAGGTTGGTGGAGCGGCCGATCTCGGCGGGGTCGCGGCCTGCCGCCTCTGCGGCGCGGTCGATGACTGCCGACTTCCGTGCCAGTTCCGACACCGACCCGAAGCCGTGCCAGACGTCGGCATGGCGGGCGGCGAGGGGCAGCATGACCTTGGCCCCTCCGGCGCCGATCCAGATCGGTGGATGCGGCTGCTGCACGGGGCGAGGGCGGTAGAAGGCCCGCTGCAGGCGGTAGTGGCGCCCGTCGAAGTCGAAGTCGTCGCGGGTGAGCAGCCCCTTGATGATCTGCACCGTCTCGTCGAGGCGCTCGGTGCGCTCGCGGGTGGGCGGGAAGTCGAAGCCGAGCCGCCCGTGCTCCTGCTCGTGCCACGCCGCGCCCAGGCCGATGTCGAGCCGGCCGGCCGAGACGTGGTCGACGGTCACCGCCTCGGCCGCCAGCAGGGACGGATGGCGGTACGTCACCCCCGTGACCAGTGCGCCCAGCCGGATGCGAGTGGTGGCCGCCCCGAGCGCGGCCAGCAGGGTCCAGGCCTCCAGGCACGGCCCCTTGCGGTCGCCGTAGAGGGCGGTGAAGTGGTCGAACACCCAGGCCGACTCGAACCCGACCTCCTCTGCCCACGCCACCCGCGCCCGGAGCTCCGGCCACTCGAGCTGATGCTGGGAGACGTCGATCCCGACCTTCATCCCGTCAAACTACCGGCGCCGTCAGTCGGTCTTGCTGAACCGGTGGACGGCCACCGCGAACGTCACCAGGCCGAGGGCGGCGAGGATCACCAGCTGCAGGGCGAAGGGAACGGGCCAGCCTCCCCACGTCAGCTGCGGGTCGAGGACCCGGGCCGCCTCGGGCGTGAGGTCGAGGTGGGAGAAGACCACGTGGCGCATGGGGTTCACCGCATAGGTCACGGGGTTGATCTTGGTGGCGAAGGCCAGCCACGTCGGCAGCCCGGAAGTGGGGTAGAGGGCGCCGGAGAGGAACATCATGGGCGTGATCACCGTCTGGATGACCGGCATGACCGACTGGATGTTGGCCACCCGGGCGCCGAGCAGCAGGCCGAATGCGGTGATGGAGAGCGACGCCAGGAAAAGGATCGCAAGCAGCTGGAGCATGAGGACCGGCGAGTAGGGGATGCCGCACAGCCCGGCCAGGGCCAGGATGACCACGGCCTGGGCGGTGGCCACGATGGCGCCCCCGAGGCACTTGCCGCCCAGGATCGACGTGCGGCGGATCGGCGCCACCAGCATCTCCCGCAGGAAGCCGAACTCCCGGTCCCACACCACCGAGACCCCGGAGAACACCGCGGTGAACATCACCGAGGTGACCAGCACGCCGGGGAACAGGAAGGTGCGGAAGTCGACGTTCTCGGCGCCGACGGAGACGACCCGCGACAGGCCGGTCCCCAGCACGAAGAGCCACAGCAAGGGCTGGACGAGGCCGGCCAGCAACCGCCGCCCGTCCTTGACCCACCGCAGCAGTTCGCGGTGACAGACCACGCGCGCGGCGCGCAGGTCGCTGGCCAGCCCGGTCGGCGGCCGCTGCACCGGCGCGATGGGCAGGGGAGGTTGCACGGTGGTGGTCATCGGGTCACCTCCGTCCTCGGAACATGGCCGGGATCTCGGAGCCCGGAGCGCTCTCAGCGTCGCGGATCGTGCGCCCGGTGTAGCTCATGAAGACGTCGTCGAGCGTCGGGCGGGTGACGCTCACCGACCGGACCGGGACCCCCAGGTCGGCGAGAAGCTTGGGCACGAAGTGCTCGCCGTCGGGCACCTGGAGGACCAGCGCGCCACCAACCGACGACGCCTCCAGCCCGAACTGCCGCTTGATGGCTGCGGCGGCGGCCGCTTCGTCGTCGATCTCCAGCCGGACGCGGTCGGTGCCGATGGCCGCCTTCAGAGCCTCGGGGGTGTCGAGGGCCACGATCTGGCCGGCGTCCATGATCGCGATGCGGTCGCAGTGCTCGGCCTCGTCCATGTAGTGGGTGGTGAGGAAGATGGTGAGGTTCTCCTGCCGGCGCAGCTCGTCGAGGTACTCCCAGATCGACGCCCGGGTCTGCGGGTCGAGGCCGACGGTGGGCTCGTCGAGGAACAGGACCCGGGGTGAATGGAGCAGTCCGCGGGCGATCTCCAGGCGGCGCTTCATGCCACCGGAGAACGTGTCCACGTCCTTGTCGCGCCGGTCCCACAGGCCGACCAGCTCGAGGACCTGGCGCATGCGGACCTCGAGCCGGTCCGACGGCACGCCGTAGAGCTGGCCGTGGAACCGGAGGTTCTGGCCGGCGCTGAGGTAGGTGTCGAGGGTCATGTCCTGGAACACGAGGCCGATCTCCCGGCGGACGTCGTTGCGCTGGCTGACGACATCGAACCCCGCGACCTCCGCCCGGCCGCCGGTGGGGCGCAGGAGCGTGCACAGCATGTTGATCGTCGTCGACTTGCCGGCGCCGTTCGGACCGAGGAACCCGAACGTCTCCCCGGCCTGCACCTCGAAGTCCACTCCTCGGACGGCCTCGACCTCGCCGAAGCGCTTCTGCAGGTTCTCGACGCGAATTGCGGCTCGGGATTCGCTATCCATTGGGATCACCAACGATAGACACTTCCAATCGAATGTCAAGCCGGGGTACGATGGTGCGGTGGACGATGAAGGCCTGGACGCCCTCACCGGCGTGCTCCTCCTGGCCCGGGAGATGCGCCGGCAGGTGCACGAGCTGATGGCCGAGGAGCACTGGGCGGTCGACCTCGGGTTCCGGCCACCGTGCATGGGCGTGCTGGCGGTCGTCGAGAAGCTGCAGCCAGTGTCCCAGCGGCAGATCAGCGACCACCTGGGCCTCGATGCCAGCGACGTGGTGGGCGTCCTCGACATCCTGGAAGCCGCCTCGATGGTGGAGCGCCGGCGGGATCCGCGCGATCGTCGCCGGCACGCAGTCGTCCTGACCGAACGCGGGGAGGAGGCGGCCCGGCACTTCGCCGCCCTGCGGGTCAAGGCCACCGAACGGGCCCTGGCCGACCTCGACCAGGAGGAGCGTCGGACACTGGTCGAACTCCTCGACCGGGCGAACGCCCGGTGGGTCTCCGGCTGCCAGGCGGTTTCGAGCGCGAACACCGGTGGGTAGCCGCCGAGGATGACTGACGCGCTCGAGGAGGTCAGGATCGTCGCCGCGGAGTGCCGGGCGTGCGACCTGTGGAAGACCGGCACGCAGACGGTGTTCGGCGAGGGTTCCGAGACGGCCCAGCTGATGCTGGTCGGAGAGCAGCCGGGCGACAAGGAGGATCTGGCCGGCCGGCCGTTCGTGGGCCCGGCCGGGCGGATCCTCGACCAGGGCCTCGAGGAGGCGGGTATCGACCGGTCCTCCGTCTATGTGACGAACGCGGTCAAGCACTTCAAGTGGGAGGCCCGGGGCAAGCGCCGCCTCCACAAGCGCCCGGACGCCACCGAGATCGCGGCCTGCCGCCCGTGGCTCGACAAGGAGATCGAGCTGGTCCAGCCGAGGGTGGTCGTCTGTCTCGGCGCCACTGCAGCCCAGGCCCTGCTCGGCCGTTCGTTCAAGGTGACCAAGCAGCGGGGCGAGCTCTTCCCCCAGCCGGCGGGGCACGTGATCACCGCCACCGTCCACCCGTCGTCGATCCTGCGGGCGGCCGACGCCGCCAGCCGGGAGTCGGAGATGGCGGCCTTCACCGAGGATCTCCGCCTGGTCAACAGGCAGCTCCAAGCCTTCTCCGCCTAACATCCGCCGCCATGCAAGATGGCAGCAAGAAGGCGATCCTCGCCGCGTTCCTGGCCAACGCGGCGATAGCCGTCGCCAAGCTGGTCGGCTTCTTCCTGACCGGTGCGGCGTCGATGCTGGCCGAGGCGGTGCACTCGAGCGCCGACGCCGGCAACCAGGGCCTGCTCTTCCTCGGCGGCGCCCGGGCTCGGAAGACGGCCACGCCCGAGCACCCCTTCGGCTACGGGCGGGAGCGCTACTTCTGGTCGTTCGTGGTCGCCCTTGTCCTGTTCACCCTGGGCGGGCTCTTCGCCCTGTACGAGGGCATCGAGAAGTTGCGCCACCCCCACGAGATCGAGTCGGCCACGGTGGCCTTCGTGATCCTCGGCCTCGCCATCGTCGTCGAGACCGTCTCGTTCCGCACCGCCATCAAGGAGAGCCTGCACGTCAAGGGCAAGGAGTCCTGGTGGCAGTTCATCCGGCGGTCCAAGTCGCCCGAGCTGCCCGTCGTGCTCCTGGAGGACCTCGGCGCCCTCCTCGGCCTCATCTTTGCGGTCGTCGGTCTGGGCATGGCCGAGATCACCGGCAGCCCCCGATGGGACGCGGTGGGCAGCATCGCGATCGGCTCCCTCCTGGTCGTCATCGCCATCGTCCTGGTGATCGAGATGAAGGGTCTCCTCATCGGCGAGAGTGCTTCCCCAGCGGCCCTGAGCGGCATCCAGCAGGCCATGGAGTCCACCGATCGGGTCCACAAGGTGATCCACATGCGCACGCAGCACATCGGGCCCGACGAGCTGCTGGTGGCGGCCAAGCTCTCGTTCGATCCGACGCTCGAGCTTCCTGCTCTGGCCGAGGCCATCAACGACTGTGAGCACCGGATCCGCGCGGCCGTCCCCGCGGCGCGGGTGATCTACATCGAGCCCGACATCGAGCGAGCTTCCACCTAGCCTAAAGATTCCCGCCGGCCCTTTGGTGGCCTTCCGGCAAGGGCCTACGCTGCGCTCCGGCGAGGCCGGCAGGCCGGGCCGGCGGGATCGAAACGCGTCACCTGATCACCTGACCTCGAAGGTGCCCTTCATGTCGCGCCACAGGTGGTCGTCGACGAAGCAGGCGAAGGTGTAGGTCCCCGGCTTCTTCAGCGACAGCTTCTTCCTGCCGACGGCCTGAGGCGCCGTCGGGCCGATCCCGCCCATCGTCATGCCCTCGGGGTCGATGACCACGAACTCGTGCGGCGCCGGGCCGTTGTTCGTCATCTCGAACTCCACCTTCTCCCCGACCACACCCGTGAAGGTCCCCAGGCCGCCGTAGGCGTAGTCGTGCGACTCCAAGGGCACCGTCCGGTCGACGCCGTCGTCCATGCACCCGGTCAACGCCAACGCAAGGGCGACGGCGACCGCGGCAGCGACCTTCACTCGGTGGTCGGGTAGACCGTCGACCCCCGGGTGACGAACTCCACGGACTTCTCCTCCATGCCGAGCTCGAGCGCGGCCTCGTCGGTCACACCGTGCGCTGCCGCGTAGTCACGGACGTCCTGGCTGATGCGCATCGAGCAGAACTTGGGCCCGCACATGGAGCAGAAGTGGGCGGTCTTGGCCGCTCCTGCCGGCAGGGTCTCGTCGTGGTACTTCCGGGCGGTGTCCGGGTCGAGGGCCAGGTCGAACTGGTCCTCCCACCGGAACTCGAAGCGGGCCTTGGAGAGGGCGTCGTCCCACGCCTGGGCGCCCGGGTGGCGCTTGGCCAGGTCGGCGGCGTGGGCCGCGATCTTGTAGGCGATCACGCCCTCCTTGACGTCGTCCTTGTCGGGCAGGCCCAGGTGCTCCTTGGGAGTGACGTAGCAGAGCATGGCCGTGCCGTACCAGCCGATCATGGCCGCCCCGATGGCCGAGGTGATGTGGTCGTAGCCGGGGGCGATGTCGGTCGTGAGGGGGCCCAGTGTGTAGAAGGGCGCCTCGTGGCACAGCTCCAGCTGGAGGTCCATGTTCTCCTTGATCTTGTGCATCGGCACGTGGCCGGGGCCCTCGATCATCACCTGGACGTCGTGGCCCCAGGCGATCTTGGTCAGCTCGCCCAGGGTGGCCAGCTCACCGAGCTGGGCCTCGTCGTTGGCGTCGTCGATGCAGCCCGGGCGGAGGCCGTCACCCAGTGAGAACGCGGCGTCGTAGGTGGCGAGCAGCTCGCACAGCTCTTCGAAGTGCTCGTAGAGGAAGTTCTCCCGGTGGTGGGCCAGGCACCACGCGGCCATGATCGAGCCACCCCGGCTGACGATGCCGGTCCGGCGCTTGGCCGTGAGCGGCACGTACTGCAGCCGGACGCCGGCGTGGACGGTGAAGTAGTCGACCCCCTGCTCGGCCTGCTCGACGATGGTGTCGCGGTAGACCTCCCAGGTGAGGTCCTCGGCCTTCCCGTCGACCTTCTCCAGCGCCTGGTAGATCGGCACCGTCCCGATGGGGACGGGTGAGTTGCGGACGATCCATTCCCGGGTGGTGTGGATGTCGGAGCCGGTCGACAGGTCCATCACCGTGTCGGCGCCCCACTTGGTGGCCCACGTGAGCTTGTCGACCTCGTCGGTGATCGACGAGGTGACGGCCGAGTTCCCGATGTTGGCGTTGATCTTCACCAGGAAGTTGCGGCCGATGACCATGGGCTCGGACTCGGGGTGGTTGACGTTGTTCGGCAGGATGGCCCGGCCCCGGGCGATCTCGTCGCGCACGGTCTCGACGGGCATGTGCTCCCGCCGGGCCACGAACTCCATCTCCGGGGTGATCTCGCCCTTGCGGGCGTAGTGCAGCTGGGTCACGGTGCGGCCCGGCTTGGCCCGCAGCACCCGTCCCGGCGCGGCCGGCGCGGCGCCGTTTCCGTTCCCGTTCTCCCGGCGCGCCGCGGCCCGGCCGTCGTCCCGCGGCGTGGGGCGACGGCCGTCGTACTCCTCCACGTCGCCTCGGGCCAGGATCCATTCCCGACGCAGCGGGGGCAGCCCGGCGGTGGGGTCGGAGCCCGGCCCGCTCGTGTCGTAGAGCTGGATCGACGAGCCGTCGGTCAGCGCCACCTCGGTGAACGGGACACCCTCGACGTACACCTTGCGCCGTGCAGCCATTCGACATCGCTCCCTTCGCCGGCATGACCCGGACAGGTTCAGACGGTCGGCGCTCGATGCGCCCTCTCAGCCCCTGGCTCCGTGCGGAACGGCATGGATATGGGGCTCCCGTGGGTCGCCAGCTTGCCACACTGGTCCGGTGGACGGTCTCGGCTACGCCTGCGCGCTGATGCTGGCCGCCGTCTTCGTCCGGGCGGGGGCGGCCAAGTTGGTCCGGCCCGCCCAGACGGCCACCGGCTTCGTCGCCCTGGGCGTGCCGGCAGCCGGGCTTGCGGCCCGGGCCGTGCCGGTGGTCGAGCTGCTTGTCGCGGTGGCCCTCCTTGCCGCGCCGAGGGCGGGCGCCATCGGGGCACTGGCTCTGCTCGTCCCCTTCACGGCCGTGCTCGCCGGCGCGGTGCGCTCCGGCTCCGAGGCACCGTGCAACTGCTTCGGGGCCGCTCGCGTCGATCCGGTGTCGGTGGTCGACGTGGTCCGCAACGCCCTCCTCATCGCACTCGCCGTGGCCGCTGTCACCGCCACAGTGCCGGTGGTCCCGGGGACGCCGGCGGTCGTCACCACTGTCGCCGCCGCCGGATGCGGGCTGGCGCTGCTCTCGTCGCTCCGGACGAGGGCGCGTTACCGGCCAACCTGACACGGGTACCTCCAACGCATGTCGAACCCACAGCAACCGGAGCTGGCCCGTAGCCGGAAGACCCCTGCCCAGGACCAGGACGCCGTCGCCGGAGTGGTCGAAGGACAGCGCGAGCCAGGGGCCGATGCGCCCCGTGGGCCGGTGCCGCCCGAGAACCAGCCGGGGCACCACCCGACCGAGGAGCAGGACAAGCCCGACCTGAACGCCTTCGCCGAGAAGCTCGGAACGATGGAGCCCTCCGAGCGGAGTGAGACCCCCGGAAGGCGCGAGGAGTCACCGGCAACGTCCGGCAGCCGGAAGGTGCGGGTGGGAGTGGCCGCCGCAGTCGTGACCGTGCTCGCCGTCGTGGTGGCCGTCGTGACGGGCCGCCGGCGGCGGTCCGCCGGCTAGGCGCCGACGACCGAGGTCGGCAGGGCGGCCAGCCGCCTGGCGAACACCCCCACGATCGACTCGATCGTCGTCTGCCCCTCCACGGCGATCTGCGGTCCGTCGGGCTGGGAGAAATAGACCCCGAGCAGCGCCCGCCCTCGCTGCAGGTAGACGGCGATCGTGCGCGTCGTCCGCCCGGAACCGTCGTCGGTGGTGAGGTCATAGACCTGACGGTTGACCGTCGGTGTCTCGGGCCAGGCCGAGCCGGGCGGCGGGTTGAACGTGGTCTTGACCGCCGGCTGGCCCGGCGGGCCCGGTACCGGAGTCGACGGACAGGCGGCGACCACCGACCGGAGCTCGGAGAGGGCCTGGGTCGTGCCTCCCGAATCGCGGTACAGCACCGCCTCCGTGCTCAGGACGACGCGGCCCTCGGCGTCGAGCACCGCGTCCTGGATCCGGGCGGCGCGGCGCGACTCACTCGGGTACGTGCCGTTGCACAGGTCGAGGGTGGGTTGGCTGAGACCGATGCCGCCCTGGAACACCACCACGTCTGCGGTGGTCGGAACGTCCTCGGCCTTCACGATGAGCGTCGCCAGCGCGGCAGCCGACGGGTCGTTGTTCTGCAGCGGATTGCCGGGCTGCGGCACCGGCGCCGGATCGGTCCCCGGTGGCTCACCAACCGCCGACTCGGGGGGTGACGCCGGCCGCTCGGACGAGTCGCGGCTGGAGAGCACCACGCCGGTGAGGCCGACGAGGAGCCCGACCACCACGGCGAGGACCCACTTCACCGGCTTCTGAGGAGGTCGCGCCGGCGATGCCTCCGCGGTCGCCGCCGCCGGCCGGGGCGCGACCGGGTCAGGCAATCGGTGGCCCTCGGGCAACGGGAAGACGTCCTCCGGCGGGGGATGGTCGATCGGTACGGCGTCGGTCGTGGCGTAGGTCCACGACGAGCCGGTCCAGTAACGCCGGCGGGCGGGCGTCATCGGGTCGGGGTACCAGCCGGCCCTCGCCGCGGTCGTGGGTCCCTCGCCTGCGTCGCTCATCCCACCATGTTGCCCCGCTCGCGGGCCACGCCCCGCCCCCTGGAAGCGGCGGGCCCGGCGGTAGGGTCGTGGACGGTGAACACAACCTTGCTCGACGCCTGCTGGGGCAAGCCCGTTGAGCGGGTGCCGGTGTGGTTCATGCGCCAGGCCGGGCGGTGCCTGCCCGAGTACCGGGCGTTGCGCGAGAAGTACGGGATGTTCGACATCTTCCGCAACCCGGAGCTGGCAGCCGAGGTCACCATGCAGCCGGTGCGGCGGCTGGGGGTCGACGCCGCCATCCTCTTCTCCGACATCGTCGTGCCCCTTGCCGCGGTAGGGATCGAGATCGAGCTGCAGCCAGGGCCGGTCCTGGCCCAGCCGTTCCGAAGCGCGGCCGACCTGCCCCGGCTGCGCCCCCTCGAGCCCGAAGCCGACATGCCCTACGTCCTCGACACGGTCCGCCATCTCGCCGGTGAGCTCGAGGTGCCGCTCATCGGGTTCGCCGGCGCCCCGTTCACCCTGGCCAGCTACCTCATCGAAGGGGGCTCGTCGAAGACGCTCGGCCGCACCAAGGCGGCCATGCACGCCGACCCCGACTTCTGGGCCGAGCTGCTCGACCGCCTCGCCGGCATCGTGGTGGCCTCCCTGCGGGCCCAGGTCGAGTCCGGTGCCGCAGCTGTCCAGGTGTTCGACTCCTGGGCCGGCCTGCTGAGCCCGGCCGACTACCGCCGGTCGGTGCTGCCTGCCACCCGCAGGATCTTCGCCGGCTTGGAGGACCTCGGCGTGCCCCGCATCCACTTCGGCGTGGGAACCGGGGAGCTGCTGGAGTTGCTGGCCGAGGCCGGTCCCGACGTGGTGGGGGTGGACTGGCGGGTCCCGCTCGACAAGGCCCGCGCCCGGCTGGGCGACCACGTCGCCGTCCAGGGCAACCTCGACCCCGCCGTCTGCCTGGCCCCGTGGGACGTCGTGGCCCGGGAGGCCATCGCCGTCCTCGACGCCAACGGCGGCCGCGCCGGGCACGTGTTCAACCTCGGCTGGGGCGTCCTCCCCGAGACCGACCCGGACATCCTTCGCCGCCTGGTCGACTACGTCCATGGTGAATCTGGTCCACGGTGACTGAGGCGGCAGTCACGGGAGTCCTCCTGATGGCCTACGGGACACCGGCCACCCCCGACGACATCGAGGCCTATTACACCCACGTGCGACGGGGCCGTCCGCCGACCGAGGAGCAGCTGGCCGACCTGCGCCGCCGCTACGAGGCCATCGGCGGCACCTCCCCGCTGCTGGAGCGGACGCAGGAGCAGGCCGCGGGCATCCAGGCCGCGCTGGGGGACGGGTTCCGGGTCGAGCTCGGCATGAAGCACGCGCCGCCGTTCATCGAGGACGGTGTCGCCGCCCTCGCCGCTGCGGGGATCACCCGGATCGTGGGCCTGGTCCTGGCCCCCCACTACTCCGTGCTGTCCGTCGGCGAGTACGCCAAGCGGGCCGAGGCGGCGGCGGCCGAGGCGGGCGTCGGCCTCACCATGGTGTCGTCGTGGCACCTGGCGCCGGGCTACGTCGACCTGCTCGCCGGCTTCGTCCGACGCGAGCTCGACCGCCTCGGCGCCGATCCGGTGGAGGTCGTGTTCACCGCCCACAGCCTTCCGGTCCGCATCCTCGACATGGGCGACCCCTATCCCGACCAGCTGGCCGAGACGGCGAAGGCGGTGGCGGACGAGGCCGGTGTGAACCGGTGGTCGGTGGGTTGGCAGAGCGCCGGCCGCACGCCCGAGCCCTGGATCGGCCCGGACCTGCTGGAGATCCTGCCGACCCTTGCCGAGGCCGGCGTCGCCGGCGTGGTCGTCTGCGCCGCGGGATTCGTGTCGGACCACCTCGAGGTGCTGTACGACCTCGACGTTGAGGCCCGCGCCGCGGCCGACGAGCTCGGTCTTGCCTTCAGCCGCACGCCCTCGCCGAACGCCGACCCCTCCTTCTGCGCCACGCTCGCCGGCGTGGTGAGGAGTCATGCCTGAGGGCAGACGGGTGGCGGTCGTCGGGGGTGGCATCACCGGACTGGCCACCGCCCGGCTCCTCCGCCATTCAGGCCTGACGGTCACGATCCTCGAGGCCGGCGCCGAGCTGGGTGGGAAGATCCAGACCCGCGAGCTGGCCGGCGTGCCGGTCGAGGCCGGGCCGGACACGTTCCTCGCCCGGGTCCCCTGGGCCGTGGACCTCTGCCGGGAGCTGGGCCTGGGTGACGCTCTCATCGCGCCCGCGACCGGCAAGGCCTGGCTGTGGATCGGCGACCGGCTGCGACCCCTGCCGGAGCGCCACGTGCTGGGGGTCCCGACTGCGTTGGGGCCGCTACTGGAGTCGGGCGTGCTGTCCCCCGCGGGCGTCGCCCGCGCCGTTCTCGACCTCGTGCTCCCCAGGACCGACCCGGGGCCCGACCCGTCGGTGGCCGCGGTGGTGGGCCGGCGCATGGGGCGCCAGGTCGTGGAACGCCTGGTCGACCCTCTGGTCGGCGGCATCAACGCCGGGCGGGCCGACGGCCTCAGCCTGGCGGCCACCGCCCGGCCCATCGCCGACGGCGCGGCTCGGTCTCGCAGCCTGGTCCTCGGTCTCCGCCAGGCCAAGCCCGGGCCGGGCGGTCCCGTGTTCCTCGGCCTCGTCGGCGGACTTCACCGCCTCGTCGACCGCCTGGCCGAGGAGGACCTCGGGACCGTCCGGCTGGGGACGGCCGTCAGCGGCATCACCGCGACAGACGGTGGCTACACGCTCGGGTGCACTCCGGGCCCCGACGTGGACGCCGATTCCGTGATTATCACCACTCCGGCCTTCGCCACCGCTGAGATCGTGGGGGGCCTCTCGCCGGCCGCCGCCAGCGCCCTGGCTGGAATCCGTCACGCCTCGGTGGTCACGGCCACGCTGGCGTACCACCCATCGGCCGACGTCCGACCCCTGGAAGGCGCGGGAATGCTGGTGCCCCGGGTCGAGGGCCGCCTGATCACGGCGTGCACGTGGTCGACCAGCAAGTGGCCCGCGCTGGCATCGAGCGGCATGGTTCTGCTCCGGGCGTCGGCCGGGCGCGACGGTGACACCCGGGCGATGGAGCTGGACGACACCGAGGTGGTCCGCCGGGTCCACGACGAGCTGACGGAGGCGCTGGGGCTGCGGGAGGCGCCGGCGGCGTCACTGGTGTCGCGGTGGCCGCGGGGCTTCCCGCAGTACGACGTCGGCCATCAGGCGAGGGTGGACGACATCGAGGCATCCCTGGCGCGCGACGCGCCCGGCGTGTTCGTGGCTGGCGCGTCCTACCGGGGACTCGGTATCGCCGCCTGCATCGAGCAGGCCCGCCGGGTGGCCGGGCTGGTGACTGCCGCCGGCTTGGTTGGCTCTACCTGAGGTAGTCGGCCGCACCTGCCCGCGCCCGTCGCGCGCAGAGTCCCTGCCGGTAGAATGAACGATGCCGTCAAACGATCCGAGCGACGCGATCGTGGTCCGGTCGCCCTACGACGACGCCGAGATCGGACTGGTCCCACGGCATGGGCGGGACGACGTCGACCGGGCGGTCGCCGCGGCCGGCGAGGCACTGCGCGACGAGCCCTTCCCGCCCTGGCGGCGGGCCGAGGTGCTCGACGCCGCGGCCCGGTTGCTGGCCGAACGGTCCGAGGACTTCGCCCGCACGGTCGCTCGGGAGTCGGCCAAGCCCATCAAGACGGCGCGCATCGAAGCCAGGCGGGCGGTGAGCACGTTCACCTTCGCCGCCGTCGAGGCCCGCCGCCTCACCGGTGACATGGTGCCGGTCGACGCCGCCGAGATCGGCGAGGGACGGCTGGCTTTCACCCTCCGCATTCCCGTCGGCGTCGTCGCGGCCATCTCGCCCTTCAACTTCCCCCTGAACCTGGTGGCCCACAAGCTGGCGCCCGCCATCGCCGCCGGCTGCCCGGTGGTGTTGAAGCCGGCCAGCCAGACGCCGCTTTCGGCGCTGGCCCTGGCCCGGCTGCTCACCGAGGAGTGCGGGCTGCCGCCCGGCTACCTGCACGTCGTGACGGGTGGAGGCGGCGAGGTCGGCGCCGCCCTCGTCGAGCACCCCGACGTCGCCTACGTCACCTTCACCGGATCCTCCGAGGTGGGTTGGGGCATCGCCGCCAAGGCCGGGCACAAGAAGGTCGCCCTCGAGCTGGGCAACAACTCGCCCGTGATCATCGAGGCCGACGGCGACTGGGGGCAGGCGGCCCGCACGATCGCCACCGCCGGGTTCAGCCACGCCGGGCAGTCGTGCGTGTCGGTGCAGCGGGTCTACGTCGCCGCCGAGGTGGCCGACAGCTTCACCGGGATCCTGACCGAGCTGGTCGACGGGCTGGTGGTGGGCGATCCGCTCGACGAAGCCACCGACGTCTCCGCCCTGATCAGCGAGGGCGAGCGCGACCGGGTGGTGTCGTGGGTCGACGAGGCGGTGAGCCAGGGAGCGAAGGTGGCCGCGGGCGGCAACCTGGAGGGCGGCGTCCTGCGGCCCACCGTGCTCACCGGGATGACGGCCGCCATGAAGGTCTCCCGCGACGAGGTGTTCGGGCCGGTGGTGGCCGTGCAGGCGTACCACTCCCTCGACGAGGCCCTGCGGCTGGCCGACGACACCCGCTACGGGCTCCAGGCCGGCATCTTCACGTCGAACCTGGCCTCGGCTCTGCGGGCGGCGCGCGAGCTCCACTTCGGCACGGTCCTCGTCAACGAGGTGCCGACGTGGCGGGCGGACCAGATGCCGTACGGCGGCGTGCGGGAGAGCGGCAACACCAAGGAAGGACCGGCGTACGCGGTCCGGCAGATGACCGAAGAGCGCCTGGTGGTGATCCAGCCGTAAGCCCCTCAGCCGTCCGACCGCCGGAGCTGGCGCCCATGCTCGCCAGCTCCACCACCCCACCACCGACCTTCGACGGCTGGCTCATCGAGCCGAAGTGGGACGGGGTGCGGGCGGTCGTCACCATCCACGACGGGACGGTGTCGATCGCCAGCCGCCTGGGCAACGACGTCACCGGCGGCTATCCGGAGCTCGCCGCGCTCGCCGAGGCCCTCGGCGGGCGGTCGGCAGTGCTCGACGGTGAGATCGTCGCCTTCGACGAGCGCACCGGGCGGCCCAGCTTCCAGCGCCTCCAGCGCCGCATGCACGTGCGCTCCCCCGGCGGCCAGCTACGACGGGACGTGCCCGTGCAGCTGCTCGTCTTCGACGTGCTGTGGCTCGACGGTGAGCTGGTGGCCACCCTGCCGCAGACCGAGCGGAGGAAGGTGCTCGAGGACCTGGCGCTCGACGGGCCTTCCTGGCATACGTCGCCCCTGATCCCGCCGGCCCCGGCCGACGAGCTCCTGGCCGCCTGCCGGGAGGTCGGCATGGAGGGTTACGTGGCCAAGCGGGCCGACGCGCCGTACATCCCGGGCCGGCGTTCGTCGGCGTGGATCAAGGTCAAGTGCATCAAGCGACGGGAGTTCGTGGTCGGCGGCTGGTCGGCCGGCCAAGGGGGCCGATCCGGATCGATCGGGTCGATGGCCGTCGGCTGCTGGGGACTCGACCCGGCCACCGGCACGAGCACCGGACGCCTGCACTACGTCGGCCTCGTCGGGTCGGGCCTGTCACAGGACCTGATCCGCCAGCTCACCGAGGTCTTCTCCCGAACCGCGCGCGACAGCAGCCCCTTCGCCGAGAAGCTGGTGGGCGACCTCCACTACGTGGAGCCGCTGCTGGTGGCCGAGGTGGCCTACAACGAGATCACTGAGGGCGGCACCCTGCGGCAGCCCTCACTGCAGGGCTTCCGTACCGATCTCGATGCCAACCAGGTGCTGGCGGAGGACGACCTGCAGACCATTCTCGACCGCAGGCCACCGCAGGTCCGCATCCGCCAGACCTGGTGAGGGGAGGAGCTATCGCGGGCTCAGCCGGTACCTCCGCCTGCAGAGCCACCCTTCTCGGCCTGCAGATTGGTCTCGCTGTTCTCATCGACGTCCATGCCGGTCACGGGGTGCCCGGCACCACTGCGGCCGGTCTCCGAGGCACCTTCCATGCCGGGATCTCCCCGCTCCTTGCCTCCTGCGAGGTCCGGGGGACCGTCGGGCGCGTCGGACATGGGCTCTCCGGATTCAGGATCGACTTTGGGCATGCACTAGCTGTTCCCGTCATGCAGTGTGAAGAAACAGGCTTGGCTTCCGACGTACGATCATTTGGTGCCGAGGCCCATCTGGAGTGGTGCGATCAGCTTCGGGCTGGTGAACGTGCCGGTGAAGGTGTTCAGCGCCACGTCGTCGAAGGACGTCCGCTTCCACCAGCTCGACGGCAAGTCGAACTCACGCATCAAGCAGAAGCGCGTCTCGGCCACCACCGGTGAGGAAGTCCCGTTCGAGGACATCATCAAGGCCTACGAGATCGCTCCCGACAACTACGTGACGATCACGCCCGAGGAGCTCGACGCCCTCGACCCCAAGGCCACCAAGACCATCGACATCGAGGACTTCGTCGACCTCGACCAGATCGACCCCGTGTACTACGAGCGGCCGTACTACCTGGTCCCGGACAAGGGCGGCCAGAAGGCGTACGCCCTGCTCCGCAACGCCATGCGGGAGACCAACAAGGTCGGCATCGCCCGGGTGGTCCTGCGCACCAAGCAGTATCTGGCCGCCATCCGGCCCAAGGACGACGCACTCGTCATGGAGACCATGCTCTTCGCCGACGAGGTGAACCCGCTGGACGAGCTCGACCTGCCCGGGCCCGACGTCGACGTCACCGAGCGGGAGGAGAAGATGGCCCGCTCGCTGATCGACTCCCTCACCACCGAGTTCGAGCCGGCGAAGTACCGCGACGAGTACCGCGAGCGGGTGCTCGAGCTGATCGAGCAGAAGGCGTCGGGCCAGCAGGTCGTGGTCGAGGAGTCGGCCGAGGAGGCGCCTCGGGTCGTCGACCTGATGGCCGCCCTCGAAGCCAGCCTGGCCGCGGTGAAGTCCGGCAAGTCAGAGAAGTGAGCCCCTCCTCGACGTCGGTCGAGGTGGAGGTGGGAGGCCGGCAGCTCAAGCTGTCCAACTTCGACAAGGTGTTGTACCCCGAGGCCGGGTTCACCAAGGGGCAGGTGATCGACTACTACACCCGGATCGCGCCGGTCCTGCTGCCCCACCTCCAGCAGCGGGCGCTCACCCTCAAGCGCTATCCCAACGGTGTCGACGGACAGTTCTTCTACGAGAAGAACTGTCCCAAGCACCGCCCGCCCTGGATCGAGACGCTCTCCGTCTGGAGCGCCCGCAACAAGGCCGACGTGAACTACTGCCTCATCGACGAGCTGGCCGCGCTGGTGTGGGTGGCCAACCTGGCGTCGCTCGAGCTGCACACATCCCTGTCTCGGGCCAACGACATCCAGCAGCCGTCGATGCTCGTGTTCGACCTCGACCCTGGCCCGCCCGCCACGGTCGTCGAGTGCGGCCAGGTGGCCCTCTGGCTGCGTGAGGTGCTCGACGACCTGGGCCTGCAAGCCTTCCCGAAGACCTCGGGCTCCAAGGGGCTGCAGATCTACGTGCCCCTCAACACGCCGGTCACGTACAACGAGACCAAGCCGTTCGCCCACGCCCTGGCCAAGCTGCTGGAGCAACGGCACCCGAAGGACGTGTTGTCGGTGATGACCAAGGAGCTCCGCACCGGCAAGGTCTTCATCGACTGGAGCCAGAACGACGACTCCAAGACCACCGTGTGCGTGTACTCCCTGCGGGCCCGCCCGGAGCCCACCGTGTCGACGCCCGTGACGTGGGACGAGGTCGAGCAGGTGGTCGGGAGCGGCAACCCGGACGACCTCGCCTTCCGGGCCGATGCGGTGCTGGAGCGAGTGGAAGCGCACGGTGACCTCTTCGCCCCGCTGAACGAGCTCGAGCAGTCCCTGCCCGCGTCGCCTCCCTCATAGCTTGGAGCGCCAGAACTGGGACGAGCGCTACGCGGCCAAGGAGCCCACCTTTGTCCGTGAGCCGAACGCCCTGGTCGTCGAGGAGGCCGGTTCGCTGGCACCCGGGCGGGCGCTCGAGCTGGCCGCCGGCGAGGGTCGCCACGCACTCTGGCTGGCCTCCCTCGGCTGGGACGTGGTCGCCGTCGACTTCTCCGAGGTGGCGGTGCGCCGGGCCCACGAGCGGGCGAGACGCCAGGGATTGCCGGCGCACTTCGTGGTGGCCGACGTCCACACCCTGCGCCTCCCGCCGGCCGGTTTCGACCTCGTCCTCGCCACGTTCTTCCACCCCCGGCCGAACGAGCGCGTCACCCTCTATCCCGCTTTGGCCCAGGCCCTCGCGCCGGGCGGCAGCCTGCTGCTGGTCAGCTACGACAAGGCCAACCTCACGGAGGGGGCCTGCGGCCCCAAGGACCCGGACTTCCTCCTCGACCCGCCCGTCCTCGCGGCCGAGCTGGAGGCGCTGGGCCTCGACGTGACCCGGGCCGACACGGTCCGGGCCCGGGCCACCACGGTGGACGGCGACGAGGTCGACGTGGTGAACGCGGTGATCCGGGCTAGGAGTCCACGCCCAGCAGGCGGGGTCGGGTGACGGCGTGCGCGCCGCGCATGAGCCCGAAGACCGCCGCTATCCACGCCGCCAGTCCCACCCAGAAGCCGGCGGCGCCGGCGCCCAGTAGTCCGCCGGTGGACTGGGCGTACGACAGCATGATCAGCGGCAGGGTGACCAGTCCGGAGGCCTGCTGGGCGGCAGCCGCGCTCTTCACCCGGGCCGACAGCCGCAGCACCACCGACAGGGTGATGGCAAGGAACGGCGGCACGACCCACAGCATCAGCAGCCACCACGCCGCGGTCGGGAAGAACCATCCGCCGACATGCGGTCCGACGATGAGGTTCACGGCCAGCGAATAGAGCCCGAACCCGACGAGCGTGGTCAGGTAACCGGGAAGGAGGCTGGCGATCAGCTTCCCCAGGTAGATCTCGCGCTCGGACGCCGGCGAGTGGGCCAGGAACTCACCCGTCCCTTTCTCCTTCTCGCCGACGAGGGCGTTGGCGCCGACCGCGGTCGAGATCGTCATCGGCACGATGACGGCCATGGGGGCGAACAGGTAGACGGCCAGGGCGTAGCTCGTCCGGTCGGACGGGCTGTCGCCCCGGATGGCCTCCTGGGCGGCCTGAGGCAGCACTTCGAGGGCGGCGGAGACGTTCTTCACCGTGCCGACGCTGCCGATCCTGGTGATGGTCAGCAGCAGCACGGTGGGGATGATCACGAAGAAGAGAGCGGCGAGCACCAGCATGGGCGCCCAGAAATCGGGGCTGTGGCGGAGCTGGCGAAGGTCGTTGCGGGCGACGGCCCACATCCGGCCGCGGTTCACCGTGCCCCCTCCGCCGAGGCGAGCCGGACCCGCAGATAGAGCTCCTCCAGCGAACGTTCGTGGGGGGTGACGAACGTCAGACGCACGCCGGCCGCGGCCAGGGCGGCCACCAGCACCGGCACCCGGGCCAGGTCGTCGAGCTCGACCTCCGCGCTGTGGCCGTTCGGCGAGTACGCGAACACGCCGTCCATCGTCGAGAGCATGTCGAGCCCGGCCGTGCCTTCGGCGCCGAACCGGACGACGGGCCGGGGCCAGTACCGGCGCATGAGGGCCTCGGTCGTCCCGGCCAGGACTGCCGTCCCGTGCTCCATCATGACCACCTGGTCGGCCAGCCCCTCGGCCTCCAGCAGCAGGTGGGTGGACATGACCACGGTGGCCCCGCCGGCCGCCATCTCCCGGACCAGGCCGAGGACGGCGTGCGACGACTCGGGATCGAGGCCGGAGGTGGGCTCGTCGAGCAGCAGGAGGTCAGGGTCGTGCAGGACGGCCCGGGCCAGGGCCAGCCGGGTCTTCATGCCCGTGGAGTAGCCGCCGACCCGCAGATCGAGTGAGCGGTCGATCCCGAAGCGGGCCGCGGCCTCCTCGACCGGTGCGTCGCGCCCCAGGCCGAAGAGCTCGGCGGCGTAGCGCAGGTTGTCCCGGCCGGTGAGCCGGTCATAGAGGGCAGGCTTGGCCGCCACGACGCCGCACCGTCGCCGGACCTGCTCGCCCTCGGCGCCGCTCGGCTCCAGTCCGAACACCCGGGCCGTGCCCTCGTGTGGGGTCAGTGCGCCGGTGACGATCCGCAGGGCGGTCGTCTTGCCCGCGCCGTTGGGGCCGACGAGGACGGTGATCGACCCGCCCGGGACCGAGAGACTGAGGTCGACCAGGCCGGTGCCGGATCCGAAGCTGTACCGGACACCCGCCAGATCGACGACGGGAGCGCCCGACGGCTCACCGCCCGAGGCGGCGGCCTTCTCCCGGACGGACGCGTGCGTATGCATGGATGACCGGATCGATCATCGGCATTGCCGCTCCGCGCCTTGAATCAGACCAGACGGCGGTCGGTGGCCCACCGGCTGAGCTGGTGCCGGTTGGTCAGCTGCAGCTTGCGCAGCACGGCGGAGGCGTGGGTCTCCACCGTCTTGATCGAGATGGCCAGCTGACGGGCGATCTCCTTGTACGAGTAGCCGCGGGCCAGGAGGCGCAGCACCTCCTTCTCCCGGACGGTGAGCTGGTCGAGCTCGGGGTCGACCGGTCCCCGGTAGTCGGCGGCGAAGGCGTCGAGCACGAACCCGGCGAGGCGGGGCGAGAACACCGCGTCGCCCTCCGCCACCCGCCGGACGGCCTCCACCAGCTCCGGCCCCGAGATGGTCTTCGTCACGTATCCCCGGGCTCCGGCCCGGATCACGGCGATCACGTCCTCGGCCGCATCCGACACGGAGAGAGCCAGGAACTTCACGTCGGGATGGGTGGCGCCGATCGCCTCGATGACCGCCCGTCCGCCCCCTCCCGGCATGTGGACGTCGAGCAGCACCACGTCGGGCGTGCGCTCGCCGATCATCTCGATGGCCGCCTCCACCTCGGACGCCTCCCCCACCACCTCGACCGAGTCGCCGAGCTCCGCCCGCACACCGGACAGAACGAGGGCGTGATCGTCGACCAGGAACACCCGCGGCTTCCCGGTCACCGAGGCATCACCAGCTCGACCTCGGTGCCCGCGCCGGGCTCGCTGTGGACCACGGCCTTGCCTCCATGGCGGTCCATGCGCCCGACGATGGAGTCGGCGATCCCCCGCCGGTGCCGGGGCACCTCGTCGAGGTCGAAGCCCTTGCCCCTGTCCCGCACGAAGACCGTCACCTGGTGCGGCTCCACCTCGAGGTAGGCCGACACCGCGCTGGCGCCGGAGTGACGGGCGGCATTGGCCAGGGCCTCCCGGCTGGAGAGCATGAGGGCCACCAGGCGCTCGTCGACCGGGCAGTCGCCCACCTCCACCGTCTCGACCGCTACTCCGTGCAGGTACTCGATCTCGTCCCGCACCCGCTCCAGCGCCGCGGTCAGGCTCTCGACCGGGTTCGACTCGGGCGCCCCGTACAACCAGTTCCGCAGCTCACGCTCCTGCGATCGGGCCAGGGTGCTGACCTTTTTCGCGTCGGCCGAGTTGCGCTGGATCAAGGCCAGGGTCTGCAGCACGGAGTCGTGGATGTGGGCGGCGACCTCGGCCCGCTCCTGCGACCGGATGCGCTCCTGGTGCTCGACCCCGAGGTCGCGCGTCAGACGCCACCACCACGGGCCGAAGACGAGGGCCAGGCCCACGGCGATCGCGGCGGTCGCCAGGATGCCGGCGCCCGGGGATTCGACACTGGGGGTGGCCACGAAGAACACGGCGACGCCGGCCACGACCAGTCCCAGGCCCAGGGCCACCTGGGCCAGCGCGGCAGCCATGCCGGCGAGCATCCGCCGGTCGGCATCCTTGACGATGCGAGCGCGCGACGCCACCACCGATTCATGATCCCATGCCCTGGCGCCGACCGGTACGGTCGGCTTGATGGAGCAGGACGCAGCCCGCCGGCTCGTGGTCGAGCGAAACCTCGTGGGCACCGCGTTCGGCCACCTGACGGAGGCGTTCATGACCCTTCCGTTCGAGTCGCTCGGGCCGGTCAAGACGCTGCTCAAGCGCTACCTGTCCACCGGCCCGTGGGCGGCCGAGGACGACGAGGCGCTGGCCGCCGCGGTGGGGTCGGGCGAGGGTTGGTGGGAGCGCGACATCGATGGCGAGCTCACCATCGCCTTCGGATGGGACGGTGGCCGCTTCCGGGTCGAGCTCGTCACCGGGGCCGCCGGGGCACCGGCGGCGGCCTCTGCCGCTCCCGACCCGCTGGACGCCACGTTCAACGGGCCGGTCGTCCCCGAGGCCACGCCCAATCCCCGCACCATCCGTTTCGGCTTCGGACACCCGGTGAACGACGGGCCGAGCCGCTGGTACGAGTCGGCGACGAGCACGGCGGACGACCCGCCGGTCGCCCGTCTGTTCCATGAGTTCGACCAGGTGGCCAACGTGCTCGTCGGCCCCGACTTCGTCGCTGTCGGACTCCGCCGGCCGAGCGACTGGGAGGCGCTCCTGGCGCCCATCCTGGCCGTCGTGACCGACGAGTTCGGGGATCCCGAGCTGGAGGGCGGACGGCCTGCGGCCAGTGGCGCGGCCGGAGGGCCGCCGTGGCTGGCAGGCCGGCAGCCGCCGGCCGGGGATGGTCGGCGGCTGACCCGGCTGGAGCAGGCGTGGCGGGATCTGGGCGGGCTCCGACCCGCCGATCCGGCCGACCTGACGCAGGTGCTGGCCGCGGCGGCCGGTCCCGACCATTCGCACCGGCAGGTGGCGGCGTACCTCCTCAAGGAGGCCGAGCCGGTGGCGGCCCGAGAACAGTGGGGCCGCCTCGTCGGTGATCCGGTCCGGGCCGTGCGCCGCGCCGCCGTCGACGCCATGGTCGACGCCGGGCGGGACGAGCTGCGTCCGCTCCTCGAGTCTGCCTTGGGCGATGCCGACGCGTGGGTCCGGTGGAAGGCACTGCGAGGACTGGCCGAGCTCGGAGCCGCGCCGAGCCGGGTGGCCATCACCAGGAAGACCGACGATCCTGACTTCCGGGTTCGCCTGGAAGCCGCCGCCGCCCTTCGCGCCGTGCCGCAGGCATGAATCTCCAGTCCGACCTCGAGGGCCCCGACCCCGGCTACACCCGGCCGGGCGAGCCCACGATCGCCGACCCGGTCGCCTTCCTCCGCCGGCTGGCGTCGAGCGGCCGCTTTCACCGCGACAGCGGTTTCGGCCGCCTCTATCACCCCGGAAGCGTCTCGTTGCGCGAGAACGCCGCCAACGACAGCCTGCACATCGTCGTCCACGGGAACCACATCTCGGCCCACGTCGACCGGGTGTCCCCTCTCGGCGCCCGGCCCGACCAACCCACCCGCTACTCGTTGACCCGAGCGGCGGCCCACAACGTCGTCGGCGCCGGCCAGGACCTGGTCCGGCTGCTGCGGGGCCGCAAGGGCGACCACCGGTCGCACCTGGACTGCGAGTGGATCTCCGACGAGAACCAGGCGACCCTCGATCCGGCCGACCTACTCGACCCGTCCGCGTGGAGCGTGCACGTCGAGGCCAAGGTCACCGGGTCGCTCGACGAAACCCGCCTGCGGAAAGCCTTCGACACCGTGCTCGGCCATCGCCCGTCGGAGCACGAAGCGCTCCAGGTGGTCGACTGTCACGACGACGACGGGGTGGACCTGGTGCGAGGGTCGCTGCTCGGTGAGGCGGTGGCCATGACCGAGTGGCCGCCCTTGCGGGCCCGGCTCGCTCACCATCCCGACGGCGACGTCATCCTGCTCAACGTCAACCACGGCGCCGGCGACGGCTTCAGTGCGGTGCGGGTGCTCCGGTCCATCGCCGATGCCTACGCCACGGGCGGTGGATCCGGGCCGCCGCTCGACTTCCTGGCCGTGAACGACCTTCCGGTACGTCCCGCTTCAGCTCCGGTCTCGGCCGTCGAGGCGTGGTACCGGGTCGCGGTCGAGCGGGTGCGGGACCTGCTGGCCAACCCGGCCCGGATCGCCCCCGAGCGGCCCGACGACGAGCCGGGGTACGGCTTCCACTTTGTCCAGCTGTCCGTGGGCGACACGAGGCGGGTGGCCAACGTCCACCGCCAGGGGACGGCCCGCAACGTCCTGCTCGCCGCCCTCCACCTCACCATCGGCGAGTGGAACCTCGAGCACGGCACGCCCGGCCGCCGGATCGGCGTGCTCGTTCCGGTCGACCTCCGCCCAGCCGAGTGGCGCGACGAGGTGGTCGGCAACTTCTCGGTGACCGCCAGGGTGTCGACCAGCCGCCGTCACCGGTCGGGCGCGAGGGCGGCGCTCAAGGCGATAACCGCGCAGAAGACCCGGAACAAGCGCTTCCGGACCGGTGTGGCCCTGCTGGCCGCGCTCGACCGCAACGGTCTGCTCCCGCTGTGGGCCAAGCAGTCGCTCATCGTCCTGCAGCCGCTCACCCGCAATCGCGAGGTCGACACCGCCATCCTCTCCAACGTCGGATGGCTCCCCGAGGCGCCGTCCTTCGGCCCGGAAGCCGGCGAGACCACCGACGTCTGGTTCTCCTCACCGGCGCGGGCGCCGCACAGCCTGTGCATCGGTGCGGTGACCGTGGCCGGACGCCTGCACCTCACCATTCGCTACCCGCACCGCCTGTTCGGGGCCGACTCGGCCCACCGCTTCGCCGAGTCCTACGTGGACCACATCCTGGCCGTGGCCGAGCGCCGCTGGTAGTCCTTCACCCATGGAGATCACATTGCCGGCGCCGGTGGACACCGTTTGGCAGGCGTTCCGCGACCCAACCGTCATCCGCCGCTGGTTCGGCTGGGACTACGAGGGCCTCGACGAGGAAATCCGGGTCGTCTTCTTCGACGAGACGGATGCCGACGAGGCTGGGCGCACGTTGCAGATCGGTGGCCACCTCTTCAGCCTCGACGACCGGGCGACGGAGACGGTCGTGCGCGTTGATGCGGGTCCCGAAGCCACCTACGACGAGATCGAGGAAGGGTGGCTCAGCTTTCTCCAGCAGCTGCGCTTCGTCCTGGCCCGCCACCCCGAGGACACCCGCCGCTCCGTCTTCCGCAACGGCGAGACGCGGAGCTCGCCGCCCGTGCCGGCCGTCGAGTTGCTCGGGCTGGGTGGGGTCGGAGACGGTGGCCCGTATTCGGTCACCACCGCAGTGGGCGACCTCCTCTCCGGTGACGTGTGGTTCCGCTCACTGCGCCAGCTCGGCCTCACCGTCGACCAGTGGGGCGACGGACTGCTGCTGGTCACTCAGTCGCCCGCCGTTCCGGGGGCCGCTTCCATGTTCCTGTGCACGTACGGCCTCGATTTTGCGGTATTCA
>CADCTB010000129.1 GCA_902805665.1 uncultured Acidimicrobiales bacterium | reverse complement strand
GCCTGGTACTTGCCCAACGGGGGACGACGGTGAACGTGACGCCGGCAGGCGGGGCCCGCAGTCCGACCTGCGGGCCTGACGCCCCGCGTGAGCTAATGGGGATCCACCGCTGAGCGGGAACGATCCGTGAGGCTGTGGCCGAGCCGCCGGCAGGTCAGCACTCGCGTTAGCTGGGCGTTGAGCCTTACGACTAGATCGTGCGCTTGCCGGTCGGTGAGGTCGACCTTCGACAACTGGTGGGATGACGTGCCTCGAGCACTGAACCATTAGCGAGCTGCTGGTCGCCTCGGGCTCGACATCCGACGACGACCAGGAGGCAGCGGTGGGGAAGGTGTTCGTAGGTCATGACTGGGCCGAGGCCCATCACGATGTGCACGTCGAGGACGAGGTAGGGCGCCGCCTGGCCAAGGACCGGCTGCCCGAAGGTGTTGAGGGCGTCGTCCGCTTCCACGAGTTGGTGCGCCCTTCGCCGAGGACCCGGCCGAGGTGGTGATCGCCACCGAGACCGACCGGGGCCTGTTCGTCGGCGCCCTGGTGGCAGCCGGCTACACGGTGCTGGCGGTCAACCCCATGTCGACGTCACGCTACCGGGAGCGCCATTCGACCTCGGGGGCCAAGTCCGACCCCGGCGACGCTCGGGTGCTGGCCGAGCTGGCCCGCACCGACGCCCGCAACCACCGGCCCATCGCCGGCGACAGAGACCTTGCCGAGGCGGTGAAGGTCCTGGCCCGGGCCCATCAGTCGATGATCTGGACCCGCCAGCGCCAGACCAACCAGCTGCGCTCGACGCTGCGGGAGTTCTATCCAGGTGCTCTGAGCTGCTTCGATGACCTTGACGGGGGCGACGCCCTGGCCGTGCTGGCCGTGGCTCCGACGCCAGTCCTAGGCCGAGGCCTATCCCGCTCCAAGATCGCTGCCGCCCTGCGACGGGGCGGGCGCCAACGCCGGGTGGAGGAGCGAACGGCGGAAATCCAGACCGGCCTGCGTGCCGATCAACTGGCTGCTCCCGACGTCGTCTCCCAGGCCATGGGCGCCACCGTGGCCGCCCTGGTGGCGGTCATCGCCGAGCTCAACGCCCAGATCACCCGGCTCGAGGGCGAGCTCTCGGACCGTTTTGAGAAGCACCCGGCCGCCAAGGTCATCCTCTCCCTGCCAGGACTAGGGATGATCCTCGGCGCCCGGGTGCTGGGCGAGTTCGGGGATGACCCGAACCGGTATGCCGACGCCAAGTCTCGCAAGAACTACGCCGGCACGTCACCCATCACCAAAGCGTCGGGCAAACACCGCGTCGTGCTGGCCCGCTACGCCCGCAACCGACACCTGGCCGACGCCTGCTACCTGTGGGCCTTCGCCTCGCTCACTGCCAGTCCCGGCGCCCGGGCCTTCTACGACCAGCGACGGGCCGCCGGCGACACCCATCACCGAGCCCTACGGGCCCTGGCCAACCGCCTCGTCGGCATCCTCCACGGCTGCCTCCGCTACGGCGTCATTTACGACGGGGACACCGCCTGGGCACACCGCATGGAAGAAGCTGCTTGACGCGTACGGCCCGTGGGATGTCTAGTCGGCGGCCGGGCCGGTGAGCTTGCCCGCCTGGACTTCCTCCGGCTGGACGTGGGTCTTCGGCAGGCTCGGCATGGGAGTGGTGTCGGGACGGTTGGACGCCGGGCGGCGGCGCGGTGCCCGGGACGGCTTGAGCGGGTTGGCCGTCGGGTCGGCGTTGGCCGGCGCCCGGAGGCGGCGGCGGGTGGGCCGTTCCTCGAAGACGACGGCAATCCCCCCGATCACGTCACTGATCAGGTTGTACAGGACGGCGAAGAGCACGTTCGCCCCCGTGCCCAACACCACGAGCACCGCGCCGCCGACGATCGAGGCCCGCATCATGGTGGGCCCGAGGATGCGGAAGTCGTCGGACGCGATGAGGTCGCCGATGAATTTCTCGATGTTCTCCCGCAGCCCGGTGGCGGTGGCCGCCGCCCACAGGACCAGCCCGGCCACGAGGAAGACCAGGTAGATCGTCGCAAAGAGGAGGACCGAGAACTTCAATACCGTCCACGGCTCAATCCGGCGAACGACAAGACGGACGTGCCGTCCCTGCGCAGAGGGGGTCCTGTTCATACCAGTCGAATGCGAACCGTAGCCGCTCTGTGGGTGGCGGCTAACGGCAGACCTCGAAATGGATGGGGTCGTCGGCCGGGAACGGCTGACAGAGGCCGGTGCGAGGAGCGATCTGGAGGAGGCGGGGAACGAAGTCGGCAGGCACGTCGATGGCCAGCCCGCGCTCGTGCATGGAGGATCCGGGCGCCGCCACCGGATAGGGGTTGGCCGCCCGGTTCGCGTACAGCGCGGCCTGGGCCTCGGTGGACCGGTAGCCAGATGTGATGGGCACCGGATGGCCCAGGATCTGCTCGGCCCGGGCCAGGGCGGCCCGCATGGCCGGCGCCAGACCCTTCGTCGTGCCCGTGCCGCCCTGCCGTTGGCCGTCACGGTCGCCCGTGCGCCGGGCCCGGCCGGTGGCCTCGGCCTGACCGATGCGGACCCGTACTTCGGTGTCGTTGCCGGTCTCCTTGTAGGAGATGAGCTCGGCTCCGTTGGCCTTGGCCAGGTCGTCGGCCGCGCTCCGACCGGCGGCCGCGCCGGCCAGGGCGGCGGCGTCGGCGGCGTTGCGGGCCCCGGCGCGCGACGTGGCCGCCCCTCCCACCCGGCCCAACAGGACGACGATGACTCCGGCCAGGACGATGGCCAGCACCATGAAGGGCAGGGTCGAGCCCCGCTGGTCGTGCTTTCGACTGTGCATGTGCCCCTCCCGGGACGCGGGTCAGCTCAGGAGGGGGAAGGGGGCAGGTGTTTGATCAATCGGGGGTGGTAGAGCGCCGCCGATCGATCAAACCTCTAGTCGTCGACGTTGAGGACGGGGGCGACGGCGGCGACCGTCTGGCCCTCGTCGAGATTCATGATGCGGACACCGGTGGCGTCGCGGCCCTGAGAGGAGATGTCGCGCACCGCGGTGCGGATGGTGACGCCGGCCGAGGAGATGAGCAGCAGCTCGTCGTCGAGGCCCACCATGAGGGCGGCGACGACCTTGCCCCGGCCCCGGGCCAGGCGGATCCCGATGACACCCATGGTGCCCCGGCCCTTTCGGGGGAAGCGGTCGAGCTTCGTGCGCTTGCCGTGGCCGGTGTCGGTGACGATCAGGAGGTCGGCGCCCTCGCGGGTGACGTCGCAGCTGACCACCTCGTCGCCCTGACGCAGGCGCATGCCGATGACGCCCATGGCCGACCGGCCGGTGGCCCGCACCTCGTCCTCGAAGAAGCGGATGGTGGTGCCCGCGCTGCTGACCATGAAGATGTCGTCGCCGCCACTGGTCTGGATGACGCGGACCAGCTCGTCGTCGTCGCGCAGGTTGATGGCGATGAGGCCGTCGCGCCTCGACGAGTCGTACTCGGAGAAGCGGGTCTTCTTGACCATGCCGTTCTTGGTGGCGAAGAACAGGAAGCGGCTGGTCTCGTAGTCGCGGGTGTCGATGATGGCCTGGATCCGCTCCCCCGGCGCCAGCGACAGCAGGTTGGGCATGGCCGTGCCCCGGGCCGTGCGGTCCTTCATCGGGATCTCGTGGGCCTTCAGCCGGTAGACCCGCCCTCGGTTGGAGAAGAACAGCAGGAACGCGTGCGCGGTGGTGTGGACGATGCGCTCGACGTAGTCGTTGTCCCTGAGCCGGGCGCCCGCCACTCCCCGACCGCCCCGGCCCTGGGTGCGAAAGGCGTCGGCCGCAACCGTCTTGATGTAGCCGGCCCGGGTGAGGGTGACGACCAGCTCCTCGTCGTCGATGAGGTCGAGGATGTCGATGTCGCCCGGGTCGTAGGTGATCTCGGCCCGGCGGGGCTGGGCGTGCTTGGTGCGGATTTCGCCCATCTCGTCCTTGATGACCTGCCGCAGCCGGCCGGGGTCGGCCAGGATGGCCTGCAGCTCGGCGATGGTCTCCAGCAACTTCGCCAGCTCCTCCTCGAGCTGGGACCGACCCAGGCGGGTGAGGCGGGACAGCGTCATGTCGAGGATGTGGTTGGCCTGGATCTCGCTGAACTCGAAGGGGGCGGCCATGAGGCCCTGGCGGGCGGCGTCGCGGTCGTCGGAGGCCCGGATGAGGGCGATGATCTGGTCGATCATGTCGAGCGCCTTGAGCAGACCCTCGACGATGTGGGCCCGGTCCTGGGCCTTGCGGAGACGGTGCTCGGACCGGCGGGTGATGACCTCGACCTGGTGGGCGATGTAGTAGCTGAGGGCCTGGGCCAGGTTGAGCGTGCGGGGCACGCCGTCGCACAGGGCGACCATGTTGACCGGGAAGTTGGTCTGCAGCGGGGTGTGCTTGAACAGGTTGTTGAGCACCACCGAGGCGTTGGCGTCGCGCTTGAGGTAGATGACCAGCTTGGTGTCCTCGCCGGAGGACAGGTTCTTGATGTCGCGGATGCCCTCGATCTGGCGGGAGTCGACCAGCTCGGCCACCTTGGCGGCCACCGATGAGACGCTCACCTGGTAGGGCAGCTCGGTGACGAGGATTTCCGTGCTGGTCGGGCCCTCGACGATCTCGGCCTTGGCCCGCATCTTGATGGAGCCGCGGCCGGTGCGGTAGGCGTCCATGATCCCGGCCCTCCCCAGGATGTAGGCGCCTGTGGGGAAGTCGGGGCCCTTGACGAACGCCATGAGGTCGTCGGGAGTGGCCTCGGGGTTGTCGATCAGGTGGAGGGTGGCGTCGATGATCTCGGCCAGGTTGTGGGGCGGGATGTTGGTGGCCATGGCCACCGCGATGCCCTGGCTGCCGTTCACCAACAGGTTGGGGAAGCGGCTGGGGAGAACGCTGGGCTCGGTGAAGTCGCCCGAGTAGTTGTCGACGAAGTCGACAGTGTCCTCGTCGATGCCGGCCAGCATCTGCATGGCCAGGGCGCTGAGCCGTGACTCGGTGTAGCGCTCGGCCGCAGCCTCGAACTCGGGCGAGCCGTAGTTGCCGTGGAAGTCGATGAGGGGGTGGCGCAGGCTGAACGGCTGGGCCATGCGCACCAGGGCGTCGTAGATGGCCTGGTTGCCGTGGGGGTGGTACTGGCCCATGACGTGGCCGGTGATGCGGGCGCATTTGACCATGGTGCGGTCGGGCCGGAAGCCCTGGTCGAACATGTCCCAGAGGATCCGGCGGTGGACCGGCTTCAGCCCGTCACGCACATCGGGCAGGGCCCGGGCCGTGATGGTGGACAGCGCGTAGATGAGATACGACTGCTCCATCTCGGTCTGGAGCTCGATGGGCTCCACCCCGCCGGAGTACCCCTCGATGGGCGGCGTGGTGTCGCTCACAGTGCGGCCTCCGCACACTCAGCGGCTGCGCCGCTGCCGCCTGCCGGCCCGACCCACCGATCGGTGCGGAACTCAGATGTCAAGGAAACGCACATCCTTTGCATTGGTCTGGATGAAGTGCTTTCTCAGTTCGACGTCCTCGCCCATGAGGATGGAGCACACCTCGTCGGCCAGGGCGGCCTGCTCCACGGAGACCTGCAGCAGGGTGCGCTTCTCCTTGTTCATGGTGGTTTCCTTCAGCTCGCCGAAGTCCATCTCACCGAGGCCCTTCAGGCGGGCGAACTCGTGCTTCTTGTTGGGGTTGTCGGCGATGAACCGGTCACGGGCGGCGTCGTCCTTCAGGTAGATCTTGTCCTTGCCCACCAGGGTGGAGTACAGCGGGGGCTGGGCGATGTAGATGTAGCCCTGCTCGACCAGGTCCTTCATCTGGCGGAAGAAGAAGGTGAGCAGCAGGGTGCGGATGTGGTTCCCGTCGACATCGGCGTCGGCCAGGATGATCACCTTGTGGTAGCGGATCTTCGCCACCTCGAACTCCTCGCCCAGGTTGGCCCCGATGGCCGAGATGAGCGACTGGATCTCGGTGTTCTTCAGCATCTTGTCGATGCGGGCCCGCTCGACGTTGAGGATCTTCCCTCTGATCGGCAGGATGGCCTGGGTGATGGGGTCGCGGGCGTTGATGGCCGAGCCGCCGGCCGAGTTGCCCTCGACGATGAACAGCTCCGACTCCTCGGGGTTGCGCGACGAGCAGTCGGCCAGCTTGCCGGGCAGCCCGGCGCCCTCGAGCAGGGTCTTGCGCCGGGTGAGCTCACGGGCCTGGCGGGCGGCGACCCGGGCGCGCGCGGCCTGGAGGCCCTTGCCCACGATGAGGCGGGCCTCGGTGGGGTGCTCCTCGAGCCAGTCGCTGAACTTCTCATTCGCCGCCTTCTCCACCATGGAGCGGATTGAGACGTTGCCGAGCTTGGCCTTGGTCTGGCCCTCGAACTGCGGCTCGCGCAGCTTCACGCTGACGATGGCGGTGAGACCCTCACGGATGTCCTCGCCGAGCAGGTTGTCGTCCTTCTCCTTGAGGAGCTTCGCCGCCCGGGCGTAGCGGTTGACCACATTGGTGAGGGCCTTCTTGAAGCCCTCCTCGTGCATGCCGCCCTCGATGGTGGCGATGCCGTTGGCGTAGCTGTGGATGCCCTCGTAGTAGCCGGTGTTCCACTGGAGGGCGGCCTCGACCTCCTGGTCGGCGTCGGACGCCTCGAAGTGGGCGACCCGCTTGAACAGGGCGTCCTTGGAGGCGTTGAGGTGGCGGACGTAGTCGACGATGCCGCCGGCGTACCTGAACGTCTGCTCCTGCTCGTGCTCGGGCCGCTCGTCGCGGAAGCGGACCTCGAGGCCCTTGTTCAGGAAGGCGTAGATCTGCAGCCGCTCGAGGATGGTGGTGGCCCGGAACTCGGTGCCCTCGGAGTTGAAGATGGTGTCGTCGGGCCAGAAGGTGACGCAGGTGCCGGTGCGGCCCCGGGGAGCCTTGCCGATGACCTCGAGCTTGCCCTGGGGCCGGCCGCCGTTGAGGAAGACGAGGCGATGGCGGAGGCCTTCCCGGTCGACTTCGAGCTCGAGGCGCTTCGACAGGGCGTTGACCACCGAGACGCCCACGCCGTGGAGACCGCCGGAGACCTTGTAGCCCTCGCCGCCGAACTTGCCGCCGGCGTGGAGGACGGTGAGGACGACCTCGGCCGCCGACTTGCCCTTGAAGCGCTTGTCGGAGTCGACCGGGATGCCACGGCCGTCGTCGACCACCCGGCAGCCACCGTCAGCCAGGAGGGTGACGTCGATCCGGGTGGCGTGACCGGCCATGGCCTCGTCGACGGAGTTGTCGACCACCTCCCACACCAGGTGGTGCAGGCCGTTGAGCCCGGTGGAGCCGATGTACATGCCCGGCCGCTTCCGGACCGGGTCGAGCCCCTCCAGAACCTGGATGTCCTTGGCCCCGTACGAGGGGGTGTCAACCGCCAATGCGCGGCCTTTCTCTACGAAGATGCGTGCGAGTCGACCGGGAGGTCGAAAAGGGGCCGATCAGGCGACAAAACTGCAGGTCATCGCCCTGATTGCCACTATGTAATTCTACCAGAGAGGGGGATTAGGCGGGGCGGATGCGGACCGCGATACGGGTGACGACGTCGGCGCCGAGAGCCTCGTCGAGCCGGCGCCGCAGGTCGGCCTCGAGCCAGCCCAGCTGGGCGCCCCACGCCGACTCGTAGGCCGCGATCGTGAGCGTGCCCGCCCGTAGCGACACGGGCACGCAGTGGGCGGCGAGCTGCTCGCCGACCACCTCCGGCCAGCGTTGCAGCAGGTCGACCAGGGCGGGACCGCCGGCGCCGCCCAGGTTGCGCGCCACTGCTGCCAAAGAGTCGGAGATCGGGCGGGGCGGGGCCCCTCCCTGTTCCCGAAGGGGATGCCAGCCGATGTTCTTCGGTTCGCTGCGCTCCCCGCCGCTCGAGCGACCTCCGGCAGGGGCCTCCGCTGCGCTCCGGCGAGGCCGGCGGTCGCCGGCGGGGTGCTCGCTCATGTCTGCACCGACAGGCGGCCGGCGGTCACCGTCACCACCTGCTCGGGCTCGGCGCCGTCGGGGATGGGGCCGGCGGTGGTGAGGACGGCCTGGCCGGGCGGAAGGTGGTGGAGCAGGGCTTCGGTGCGGCCGGGGTCGAGCTCGGAGAACACGTCGTCGAGGAGGAGAACGGGCACGTCGTCGAGGGCGTCGGCCACCAGGCGGTGGGCGCCCAGCCGCAAGGCCAGGGCCATCGACCGCTGCTCGCCCTGGGACGCGTGGGTGCGGGCGGGCATGGCGTTGATGCGCAGGGTGAGATCGTCGCGATGGGGGCCGACCAGGCACACGCCGCGCCGCAGCTCCTCGGCGCGGGCCTCGGCCAGGGCGGCAGCCAGGCCTTGAGCACGCCAGGGCGCGTCGTAGGCGGCGCTGACCACGCCCCGGTCGGGGGCGACATCGGAGTAGGCCTTGGCCAGGGCGGGCTCGAGGTCGGCCACCAGGCCGGCCCGGGCGTCGGCCAGGCCCTCCCCCGCGGCCACCAGCTTGGCGTCCCAGACGTCGAGGGTGGTGGCGATGTCGGGAGTGAGCCTGCCGCCGGACTGGCGGAGGAGGGCGGTGCGCTGGCGCAGGATGCGGTCGAGGTCGCGGCGGAGGGCGTCGTGGCGGGGATGGAGGGCCACCAGGCCGTCGTCGAGGTACCGCCGCCGGGCCGACGGGCCGCCCTTGACCAGCTCGAGGTCGTCGGGGGCAAAGACGCTGACCCGCACCGCGTCGAGCAGGTCCGAGGAGCGGCGGAGGCGCTGCTTGTTGACCGCGACCCTCCCCCGGCCTCCCGGGGCGATCTCGGCCTCGATCAGCAACTGTCGCCCGTTGCGCTCGCCCTCGCCCCGGACCACGGCCTGAGCACAGCCCTCACGGACCAGGGCCTCCCCCGGCACGCCCCGGAACGAGGCGAGGGTGGCCAGGTAGCTGATGCCCTCGAGCAGGCTGGTCTTGCCCTCTCCGTTGGCCCCGCGCACCACGGTCAGCCCGGAAGGCAGCGTGAGGTCGGCGGTCTCGTAGTTACGGAAGTCGTTGAGCCACAGGTGGCGCAGCCACACAGGAACCGTCCTGTCAGGACACCCGAACCGGCATGAGCAGGTAGAGGAAGTCCGTGCCCTCGGTGGACCGCAGCGTGGCGGGCTTGAGGGCGTCGAGGGTCTCGAGGACGACTTCGTCGCCAGGGGTGGCTTCGACTCCGTCGATGAGGAACTCGGGGTTGAACGCCACGACCATCTCGCTGCCCTCGTACTTGGCGTCGAGATCCTCGCGGGCCTGGCCCACGTCGTGGGTGACGGCGGTGAGCTCGAGGCCGTCGGGCCGCAGGGCCATGCGGATGGGTGTGGCTTCCCGGGCCAGCAGCTTGACCCGGCGGACGGCGTCGAGCAGGGGCTCCTTGCCGACGACCAGGCGGTTGGGATAGCCGCTGGGCACCAGCTGGCGGTAGTTGGGGAACTCGCCCTCGATCAGGCGGGTGGTGACCCGGACAGAGGCCACCTGGAAGCTGGCCTGGTCGTGGCCCAGCCGGAGGGTGACCTGCTCGGCGTTGGACAGGACCCGGCCCAGCTCGCCCAGGGCCCGGGCGGGCACCAGGACGTGCTGCCCCTCGGCCATGAGGGTGGTGCCCGGTAGGTCGCGCATGGCCAGGCGGTAGGAGTCGGTGGCCACCAGGCGGAGGCCGCTCGGTTCGGCGGTCATCAGCACGCCGGCGAGGATGGGACGGGCGTCGTCCTTGCTGGCCGCCCGCACGACCTGGCTGAGGGCGGCGGAGAGGGCGGCGGCATCGAGGGTGACGGCATCCCCGGCCGGCTCGGGCAGGCGCAGGAACTCCTCGGCCGGCAGGACCCGCACGGTGAACTGGCTGCGGCCGGCTGCGATCTGCGCCTCGCCGCCTTCGAGGGCGAACGTGACCGCGCCGGGCTCGAGGGCCCGGACGATGTCGGTGCCCAGGCGGGCGGGGATGACGCAGACCCCGTCGTCGATGCCGGCGACGGCCGCGTCGACCTGCACGGTGAGATCCAGGTCGGACCCGGCGAGGTGCAGCTCGTCGCCCTTCACCTCGAGGCGGACACCGGAGAGGGCGGGAAGGGCGCCACCCCGCGTGGCTGCCGCCCGGGCCGCAGTGGCCAGGGCTTCGAGGAGGACGTCGCGTTCGGCTCGGAACTTCACAGGTTCACCTCAGCTCTTCTTTCTCTCTTTGGAGATCTCAAAAGAAGAGGGAGCAGTAGGGGGTGTGGATTGTGGAGAAGCGGCCATCGGTGCTGGTGGAGCCGCTCGAGGTCGTCCCCAGCTGTCCCCATGCTCCCACAGGGGTGGGACAGAGGCCCGGGGAGCTGTGGGCGACGGGGCTGGTTGCCCACGGGCGCGTCCACTGGACGCCAACAGGCATGGCCACCGGTTCAGGCACCGGTCTTCAGGCGGGTCATGAGCTCGGTGACCTGGTCGTAGATGGTCCGGCGCTCGGCCATCAGCTTGGAGATCTTGGTGACCGCGTGCATGACGGTGGTGTGGTCGCGGTCGCCGAACTCGCGGCCGATGGCCGGGTAGGAGAAGTCGGTCATCTCCCGCAGGACGTACATGGCGATCTGGCGGGCGGTGACCAACGGGCGGCTGCGGCTCTTGCCCCTGAGGTCCTCGATGCTCAGGCCGAACATGTCGGCGGTGGCCTCCAGGATCAGCTTGGGGGTGATGGGGCGGGGCGCGTTGGCGGTGATGAGGTCGCCCAGGACCTTCTCGGCCACCGGGAGGGTGAGGGCCATCTGGGTGATGCTCGAGTAGGCCAGCACCCGGTGCAGGGCCCCCTCGAGCTCCCGGATGTTGTTGGTGATGTTGTTGGCGATGTAGGAGAGCACGTCGTCGGGGGCGCCCACCGGCTCCAGGTCCGCCTTCTTGCGCAGGATGGCCAGGCGGGTCTCGACGTCGGGAGGCTGGACGTCGGTGAGCAGGCCGGACACGAAGCGGCTGCGCAGCCGGTCCTCGAGGATGGCCATGTCCTTGGGCGGGCGGTCCGACGACAGGACGATCTGGCGGCCGGCGCTGTGCAGCGTCTCGAAGGTGTGGAAGAACTCCTCCTGGAAGCGCTCCTTGTGCTGGATGAGCTGGACGTCGTCGACGAGGAGGACGTCGCAGCCCCGGTAGCGCATCTTGAACGACGAGGTGGCGTTGGTGCGGATGGCGTCGATGAAGTCGTTCAGAAAGTGTTCAGTCGACACGTAGCGCACGATCAGGTCGGGCAGGTGCTGACGGACGTAGTGGCCGATGGCGTGCAGCAGGTGGGTCTTGCCCAGGCCGGTGTCGCCGTAGATGAACAGCGGGTTGTAGGACTTCGCCGGCTGCTCGGCCACGGCCAGGGCGGCGGCGTGGGCGAAGCGGTTGGACTCTCCGATGACGAAGTTCTCGAACGTGTAGCTCGGGTTGAGCCCGATCTCGGGCATGCCGCCGCCGGCCAGGGCGGCCGCATTGGCCGATGCGGTGGCGGTGGCGCCATGGGCCGGGCCTCCCGTGCGGATGGGAGGGCCTTCGAACTCGAGCTGCGGGCGGGGGTCGACCTGGTCGTCGGGGACGGCCGGGTCGGTGCGCACCTCGAGCACCACCTCGTGAGGCTCGCCGGCCACGTCGCTCACCACGTCGGTGACCAGCTCCAGGTAGCGGGCCTCGATCCGTTCCTTGGCCAGCGGGCTGGGAACGGTGAGGAACAGGCGATGGTCGACGAGTGCGTGCGGGCGGGCCGAGGCCAGCCACGTGTTCCAAATGCTGTCGGGAACCTCGTTGCGCAACACTCCGACGCAGGCCCCCCACAGGCGTTCCGCCCCTGCCATTTCGGAACCTCCCCTGTATGTTGGTCCACAGCGTTGCCCACAGATGTGGATAACGCGGGACGGCATCCGTGACGTACAGAGCCAGGGAAGTGCGACGGCCCCACTCCCGGGCTGGCCCGGGCGTTCGCAGACGGTAGCACCGGCGAGGGGGGTCGAAAAGACCGTTCGGCGACCGCTCCGGGGTGTCGGGGTGCCGCAGTTGGCGGCCTCCGCCCGGGGGCTCTACCCTGGGTGTCGCCCGTACGGCGCCGGCCGTCGACGCGCGTCACACATTTTCCGCCGGGAGCCGAGTCGCCGGGGAGCACAGTTGCCGGGGAGGCCACAGGGTGAAGCGCACATTTCAACCGAACGTCCGCAAGCGGGCCAAGAAGCACGGGTTCCGCCACCGCATGTCGACCAAAGCGGGCCGGGCCATCATCTCGTCCCGCCGTCGCAAGGGCCGCCACAGCCTGTCGGCCTGATCTGGACCGTTCGTGACCGGGCCACCTTCGAGGCCCTGCGCAGGAGTGGGCGACGGGTGAGACGGGGACCGATCACGGTAACGTGGCTGGCAGGCGACCCCGCCGAACCGCCGAGGGTCGCCTACGCCATCGGCCGTCGGGCCGGAGGCGCAGTGGTACGCAACCGGATTCGGCGCCGGCTGCGAGCGATCACCCGAGAGGTCGGGGCCCAGCTTCGTCCGGGCGCCTACCTCTTCGGCGCCACCGCGGCGGCGGCGTCCCTGTCCTACGGAGATTTGAGAGCCACGGTATGCCAAGCGCTCGACGCACTACACCGCCCATGACATCCACCGCCCACGATGACGCCTTGACGCCCACTGTGGCGGCGCGGGCACTCTCGGTGCCGGTACGGCTCTACCAGGCGGCACGGGCCGGTCGTCCGTCGCCCTGCCGCTACTGGCCGACCTGCTCCGACTACGCGCTCGAGGCCCTGGCCGCCCACGGCGCCGGGCGCGGCGTCTGGCTCACAGCCGGCCGTCTCCTGCGTTGCCATCCGTGGGCGTCGCGTTCGGGCGTCGACCTGGTGCCTCCCGGGCGTCGTCGGGGCATGACCTCGCCGGGGGTGGCGTCGTGAGGGGGCTGCTCGCCGCCTTCTGGATCCTGGATCCCATCTACGGCGCCATGGGCCGGGTCCTTGCCTTCTTCTACTCCGTCATCGCCTCCTACGGAGTGGCCATCGCCCTCCTGACCGTCACGGTGCGGATCTTCCTCATCCCGCTCACCGCCAAGCAGGTCAAGTCCCAGCAGGCGATGCAGCGCATCCAACCCGAGTTGAAGCGGCTGCAGGCGAAGCACAAGAACGACCGCCAGAAGCTCAACGAAGAGATGATGAAGTTCTACAAGGAGAACAAGGTGAACCCGCTGGCCGGGTGCCTTCCCATCCTCCTGCAGGCGCCGCTCTTCATCGTCCTCTACCGGCTCATTCTGGACCTCAGCCACAAGGACGGGCCCAAGCACGTCCCCCGCGACAGCAAGCTCTTCACCTCGCTGGTGGAGTCGGGCGGGGAGATGATCTCCTGGGGCATCGACCTGTCCAAGGCCGCCACCTCGGTCGGCGGCGGAAAGGCGCTGCTCTACTACGGGCTGATCGCCATCACCGTGGCCACCGGGTACTTCCAGCAGCGGCAGATGACGGCTCGCCTGCCCAAGGACGCCGTCAATCCCCAGATGCAGATGATCACCAAGGTCTTTCCGATCATCATCGGCGTGGTCTCCCTGTCCGTGCCCGCCGGTGTGGTCGTCTACTTCATCGTCTCCAACCTGTGGCAGATCGGCCAGCAGGCGGTGACCTTCCGGGCCTTCCCCCCTCCTCATCTCGCGGCGGGAGCCGACAAGACCGACGCGGTGAAGCCGGACAAGAGCGACAAGGTGGTCAAGGGGAGCTCGAAGGCGACGTCCACCGGCGGCGCCAAGGGCAAGGGCGGCTCGGGCGGCGGAAGCCGCCCTTCCGGCCGGACGACCCCGCCCTCGGGCCGGAACGCCAAGAAGGCGCCGCCGAGGCCGACCGGAAGGCAACAGCCGAAGGGGAAGCGTCCGCCGCCGTCGCCTCGCCCCAAGGGGCTGCCGCCGCCCGGAAGTAAGCCCGGTGGCCCGACCGGATCGGAGTCGAACGGGAAGGCCGGCGGCAACGGCAACGGCAACGGCACATCGGCCAAGAAGTTCCGACGGAAGGAAAGCTAGGCGTGGAATGGGTCGAAGTGACGGCCAAGACCGTCGAAGAGGCCAAGGACGAAGCACTCGACCAGCTCGGCGTCGACGAGAGCGAAGCTGAGTTCGAGGTACTCGAGGAGCCCAGAGCCGGGTTGTTCGGCCGGTTGCGCTCCGAGGCCCGGGTCCGGGCCCGGGTGGCGCCGACGTCGGTGCGACCCAAGGTCGAGCGGGGCTCGCGCAAGCGGGGTCGCAGAGAGCGCCCGGAGAATGGCGCTCCTTCGGCGACGTCGGCTTCGTCTTCGTCTCCGTCGGAGCCGGCGGTTCCGGCTGCTTCCGGTGGTGGCGGTCGCTCGGCCAACGGGGGAGTCAGATCCGGTCCGGCATCGTCGGGACGGCGCTCAGAGAGACGTCCGAAGCCGGCAGCCGACAAGGGAGACGCCATGTACGACGCACAGGAGCCGACGGGCGACGCCGGTGAAGTGGGAGAAGAGTTCCTGAGCGGGCTGATATCGGCCTTCGGGGTGACCGGCTCGGTGAGCCGCAACCTGCTCGACGACGGCGACACCATCGAGCTGGCGGTCGAGGGCGACGACGTCGGCATGCTCATCGGCCCCCGGGGCCAGACGCTGTCCGCCATCCAGGAGCTCACCCGCACCGTGGCGCAGCGCAAGGTGGCCGAAGGCCAGCCCCGGATCGTGGTCGACGTCGCCGGCTACCGCAAGGACCGCCGGGAGGCGCTGGAGCGCTTCACCCGCGACGTCGCCGCCCAGGTGGTGGCGTCGGGCGTGGTCCGGGTGCTCGAGCCCATGCCGCCCGCGGACCGCAAGGTGGTGCACGACACGGTGAACAGCATTGACGGCGTCTCCACCAGCTCCGAGGGCGAGGAGCCCCGCCGGCGGGTCGTGATCCAGCCCACCGACGCCGGCTGAGCAGTACCCCGACCGACCCCCGGGACCGACTGGTCCCCGTGCTCCAGGAGGCCCGCGACCTGGGCTTTCTCGGTCCCGGCCCGGTCGAGGCCCACCTGGACCACGCCGCCGGCTTCGCCGAGGTGCTGCGCGGCCGGGAGGAGGGGACCGCCTGGCTGCGCCGGGCGGCCGATCTGGGAAGCGGCGCCGGTCTTCCCGGTCTGCCGCTGGCTCTGGCCTTTCCGGACTGCGTCTGGTTGCTGGTCGAGTCGTCGGTTCGCCGGGCCGCGTTCCTGCGCCGTGCCGTGACCCAGTTGGAAGTCGGGGCCCGGGTCGAGGTCGCCGAAGCGCGCGCCGAGGCTGTCGGCCGGGCCCCGGCTCGTCGTGGGCGGTTCGATCTGGTGGTCGCCCGTAGCTTCGGCCCCCCCGCGGTGGTCGCCGAGTGCGGGGCGCCGCTGTTGCGCGTGGGTGGGCGGGCGGTGATCAGTGAGCCGCCGGGCGGTGCTCCGTCGCGTTGGCCTCCGCCAGGCTTGGCCGAGTTGGGCATGGCTCCGGAGGTGGCGGCTTTGGCCCAGGGATCGGCGTACCAGGTGTTGCGTCAGGAGGAGCCGTGCTCGGATCGGTATCCGCGGCGGATCGGTATTCCGGCCAAGCGTCCCCTCTTCTAGGCCGCTCTCAGGGACGACATCACCCTGCTGAACCCTAAACCCAATGTTCCACGTGAAACAGAGCTTGACCCTTGAGGCCGACGTGAAAGAATGCCGACCATGGACGACGAGCGCAGCACCGGCGGCTACGGCTGGTCCACGGTCGGCCAACTGGCTCCTGATCGGACCGAATCAGGGCCGGAAGAACCGCCTCCGATAGCCGAGCCCAGCGTGGACGAGGGCTCGGGCCAACCATCCGCGAGCAGCGGCGATCAAGAGGGTTGGTCGACGGAATCCGGGTCTGGCGACCCCGCCCCTTCCGAGGTCGACGGTGAGGACACACCGGGGCCGCCGGTGCTGAGCCACGGTCTGGGCGCAGTGGTCGCCGATGTGGCCGTGGCTGCGGTCCATCCACCGCCCCTCCTTCCGCCCTGGACCGAGGAGCCGCCCCCTCCCCCACCGACGGTCAGGGAACCGCCACGTACTGAGTCGCCGATCCCCCCTCCGGCCCCGGCGCGCCGTCCGACGGAGGTGGTTCGCCCTCTTCCCCGCATCATGGCCATCGCCAACCAGAAAGGCGGGGTGGGCAAGACCACCACTGCGGTCAACCTCGGTGCCGCCCTGGCCGAACTCGGCTATCGGGTGCTGGTCGTGGACCTCGACCCCCAGGGAAACGCCACCACCGGGTTGGGAATCAACGCCCGCAACCTTCAGTCGTCGATCTACGACGTCCTGCTCAACGACATGAGCCTGGAGGACTGCATCGAGCCCACGGCGGTGCGGAATCTGTTCCTGGCGCCGGCCATGATCGACCTGGCCGGAGCCGAGATCGAGCTGGTTCCTGCGTTCAGCCGGGAATTACGCCTACGCCGGGCTCTGGTCGAGCTGGGCGACGAGTACGACTTCGTGATGATCGACTGCCCACCCTCCCTCGGCCTGCTCACCGTGAACGGGCTGGCCGCGGCCACCGAGGTGGTGGTGCCGATCCAGTGCGAGTACTACGCCCTCGAGGGTCTCGGCCAGCTGCTGCGCAACGTGGAGCTGGTCCAGCGCAACCTGAACCCCCCGCTCGACCTGGGCGCCATCATCCTGACCATGTTCGACGCCCGGACCAAGTTGTCCGACCAGGTCGCCAAGGAGGTCCGCCAGCACTTCGGCGCCAAGGTGTGCCGAAACATCGTGCCCCGGACGGTCCGGCTGTCGGAGGCGCCGTCGTTCGGGCAGCCCATCATCGTGTTCGACTCGACCTCGCGAGGCGCCATCGCCTATCGCGAGCTGGCCAAGGAGGTGAGTGGTGGCGAGACAAGGCGGTCTAGGTAGGGGCCTGGGGGCACTGATTCCCCCCCGGACCGGTACCGACGCAGACGAGGCCACCTTCCAGGAGCTGCCGCTGGGCGCCATCACGCCCAATCAGCGCCAGCCCCGGACGCAGTTCGACGAGGAGGCGCTGGCCGCCCTCACCGGTTCGGTGCGGGAGCTGGGCGTGCTCCAGCCGGTGCTGGTGCGGGCCACCGGTGGCGGCACCTACGAGCTCATCGCCGGTGAGCGCCGCTGGCGGGCAGCCAAGCGGGCCGGGCTGTCGATGATCCCGGCCATCGTCCGCACCGTCGACGACACCCTCTCCCTGGAGCAGGCCCTCGTCGAAAACGTCCAGCGGGAGGACCTCAACCCGCTGGACGAGGCGGCCGCCTACCAGCAGTTGCTGGAGGACTTCCATCTCACCCACGACGAGCTGGCGTCCCGGGTGGGCAAGAGCCGGGCAGCCATCTCGAACACCCTCCGCCTGTTCCAGTTGCCCCCCACCGTCCAGCGGATGGTGGCCGAGGGCCGCCTCACCGCCGGGCATGCCCGGGCGCTGCTGACCACGCCCGACCGGGCCTACCAGGAGGCGCTGGCCCAGCGCATCGTGACCGACGGCATGTCGGTCCGCGCCGTGGAGGAGGCGGCCCGCCAGCACAACGCCGCTCAGGTGGCGGGAGGCCAGGCGGGCCCGGCAGCTCCCGCCGCGGGAGGCAGCGGGGCCAGCCGGCGCCTGCGGCCGCCCGGCCTCCTGGAGCTCGAAGAGCTGCTCTCGGCCCATCTGGACACGCGGGTGGCCATCGCCATGGGAGGTTCCAAGGGCGCCAAGGGCAAGGTCACCATCGAGTTCGCCACTCTGGAGGACCTCGAGCGCATCTACCGGGCCATGACCTCGGCCTCGCCGCCGCACGACGAGCTGGACTAGGAGGACGGCTGCGCCTCGAGCCCGGGCCCGGCGGCCGGGCCGCGCACGCTGCGCGTCACCAACCCACAGGCCAGCCAGGTGGTGATGGGCACCGCGGCGATCAGGCCCAGACTCCCGACGAGCGTCTGCACGATCTCCTGGGCCACGATCTCGCCGGTGACGACGTCGCCCAGCCGGCGATCGGCCACGGTGAAGATCACGAACAAGGGGAGTGCGGCGCCGGCATAGGCCAGGACCAGGGTGTCGACGGTGGAGGCGATGTGGTCGCGGCCGATCCGCATGGCCGACCGGTACAGGTCCGAGGCGCTGACCGCCGGATTGGCCAGGTAGATCTCCCAGACTGCGGACGCCTGGGTGATGGTGACGTCGTTGAGCACGCCGAGGCCACCGATCACGATGCCGGCCAGGAGCATGCCTCGGAGGTTCACCGAGCTCCCCAGCACGCCCCGTAGGTAGGTCCCTTCCTCCGAGGACAGGCCGGTGAGCTTGGTGGCGGCCACGAAGGCCACGGCCAGGAGCGCGGTCAGGGCCAAGGCCAGCAGGGTCCCCACCACCGCAGTGGTCGTGCGCGCCGAGACGCCGTGGGCCAGGTAGATGATGACCAGTGCGATGAGCGCCGAGCCGACCACCGCCGCGCCCAGAGCGCTCTCACCAGCCAGGATGGCCGGCAGCACGAAGCGCACGATCACCAGCAGGCTCACCCCGAGGCCGAGCAACGCAGCCGCCCCCCGCCAGCGGGCCAGGGCCACCACGGCCACCGCGAACAGCAGTCCCAGGGCCAGCAGGGGAGTACGGCGCTGGTAATCGGAGAAGAAGTAGGCCACCGGCACCCCGGGATCGGCCGCCCGGCCCAGGATGACCTTGTCTCCGCCACGCAGGGTGGGCTGATCGGGACTTTCCGTGATATCGAGGATGGTCGTCTGGCCTTTCTCGGGCCCGCTGTCCAGCCGAGCGGTCACGTCACGGCACACCAGAGCCACACCGGGCAGCGCCGACCGGCACGGGACGACCGGCGCCGCGGTCACGGTGGCCTCGATCAGGTCCACCGGAGTGCCGAGGCCGGCGGATCGGTCCCGGGGGGTGGGCGGTGGCCACATGACGACCAGCCCGACCAGGGTGGCGACGACGAAGAGCCCGACCACCGCGGCCACGATCCGGCGCAGTGGCTCGGGAAGCCGCAGCGTCCCCTCGGACGGCGACGGCGGGGGGCCGTGACGGTGGGCCACCGCGCCATTGTGGCCTCCGCACCGCCGGTGGCCCCTGAGGCGGCGTCCTCAGCCGGTCAAGCCTTCAGGCCCGGGCTGCTCCGGGACGCATCGGCGCATGGAGGATGGCCCGCCGCTGACCCGATGTGAGGCGGATGCGCCCGGTGCGCTGGAGCAGGGCGCGGCTGACCACCCGGACGACATCGTCGGCCGACACCTGGGTCGTCCGATGACCGAAGGAGCTGTCGGAACCGTTCACCATGGCGTCTCCTTGCCTTTCGACATACTGAGTGTATCAGTCCGGGAACCACCGCAGGAGGTCGACCAGCACCCGGGCCACCTCCTGGGCCAGCAGGAGCTGGGCGTCGAACCCCTCCTCGCCGGCCAGGGGACTGTCCGGGTCCACCGAGGATCCGGAGATGACGGCGATGACCTGCTCGCTGGCGTTGGTGACCGGCATGGCGGTCACGACCGCCAGGTTGCGGGCGCGATGCTGCTGGACGGGTGTGAGGCCGTAGGTGTCGTCGGACACCTCCTGGCCCCGCACCAGCACGTACTCCCCCGACTCCCACGCCTCACCGACGGCCCCCACGCCCGGCTTCCATCCCTTGCTGGGACTCGGCCGGCCCTCGAACGCGGGCAGCAGCAGCTCCCGCTGGTCGTCGAACAGGTACAGGTGGAACCACGCTTCGGCCAGCGGCCCTTCCTCCGGCGCCAGCAGTCGCCCCAACGTCTCGGAGGCAAGCACCAACCGGGTGGCCGCCACCACCTGGTCGACCTCGACGCGGGGGACGTCGTCGGACTCGGCGAGCCCGGTCGACACCTCTCGTTCCTCGTCGAGCGTCAGCTTGAAGCCCGTGGCCGGGCCTACCTCGGCGTTGCGCAGCCGGGGGAGGACCACCCCGAGTGTCACCAGACCGCTGCCGAAGATCAGCAGGCCGAAGCCATAGGCGGCGTTGCCGCCGCCCTGGACGAGCGACGCCACCAGCAGGACCACGCCCAGAAGGACGAGGACGAGGCTGCCGCCGTGGCGGGTCATCCAGCCGGAGCCGGCTGTGCGCATGTCCAAATGATGTCAGGAGGCTGTGACACTGCGGCGTCCCCGCGTGGAGGGGGACGCCGCAGGAGGGCTCGACTGTCACATCATCGGACGACGGGAGGAACTACGGGTTGACGTCGCTCTTCTCGGTACCGATGGGCTGGAAGCCCTCGCCCACGCTCTGGCCGCCCTCTGCGAGCTGCTTCTCGGCGTCGGCCGCGGCGTCGGCCGAGCTGTCACCGGTGCCCTGGGCCCGCTGGCCACTGGCATCCCCTTGCGTGCGGACGACCTTCTCGTTGCCCTTGCCATCGAACACCGAGATCTCCGAGACACCGGTTTCCGTGGCGTACGGAGCCCGGACACCCTCGCCGGGACCGGCGCGGTGCTGGGGGTGGTCGGTGTCGCCGGCAACGCCTTCTTGACGGTTTCCTTGATCGCTCATGCCCGTTCCCTACCCCGGCGCGGGAAGGACTCAACCACCAAGGGGGTAGCGTGACCGGCGGTGGCCGACCAGGCGAAGTTCAGCGAACTGGCTATGGAGTACATGCCGTCGCTCTACACGGCCGCCCTGCGCATGACCCGCAACCCGGCTGACGCCGAGGACCTGGTCCAGGAGACGTACCTCAAGGCGTATCGGGCCTTCAACGGCTTCACCGAGGGCACCAATCTCAAGGCCTGGCTCTACCGCATCCTTACCAATACCTACATCAACGCCTACCGGGCCAAGAAGCGGCGTCCGGAGGAGTCCGACATCGACGACCTGGAGAACTTCTACCTGTACCGGCGCCTGGGCGGTCTCGAAGGGGCCAGCGCCGGTCGCAGCGCCGAGGACGAGGTGCTCGACCACTTCACCGAGACGGAGGTGAAGGAGGCCATCGAGGCCCTGCCCGAGCAGTTCCGGATGGCCGTGCTGCTCGGCGACGTGGAAGGATTTTCCTACAAGGAGATCGCCGAGATCCTCGACGTGCCCATCGGAACCGTGATGAGTCGCCTCCATCGCGGAAGAAGGGCGCTCCAGAAGCGGTTATACGAATTCGGACGTCAGCGTGGACTTGTATCCGAGCGTGAGGGGACACATGGATGAGCACTGCATAGAGGCTGTGGAGCTTCTGTACCACTACCTCGACGGAGAGCTCACCGACGAACGACGGAGCCTGATCCAGCACCACCTCGACGACTGCCCGCCCTGCTTCGAGGCCTACGACTTCGAGGCGGAGCTCCGCATCATCGTGCGCCAGAAGTGCCGGGACCGGGTCCCCGAGGCCCTCGTGCTCCGGGTCGCCGCCGCCCTTCGCCAAGTCGAGACCGCTTCGGAATAGCACCCACTCCACGCCGGTTGTGGAGTGCATGTCCGAAGGATCTGTCGCAGGCCACCCGATCGCCGGGAACGACCGGCCGTCGAAGGCGTACAAGGCGGGGCGGCAATGCCGCCAGAGCGGGTGCGCAACCATCCTGTCCATCTACAACGACGGGCAGTACTGCTCCCAGCACGCCCCCATGGTCGTGCCCCGGGTGCGCGGAAAGAAGATTGCCTGACAGTTGGGCTCTGCCCGACACACAGCGTGGTCGCCCTGCGGGCGGCTGACCGCAACCCTTTCCGACAAGGCAAGCACGGCTGCGCCCTGCGCCTTGTCGGTAACAGTCGGGCTTTGCCCGACGACGCATTGCTTGGC
>CADCTB010000128.1:58453-58855 GCA_902805665.1 uncultured Acidimicrobiales bacterium | reverse complement strand
GATCTCGTATCCGGCACCGGCGCGGGAGAGACTGCTCTGCACCAGGCTCACTACGTCGACCTCCCATCGCGCCTCGACAGGGGCACCGTCGACCGACCGCAGATCCGGCCTCCCCGTCTTCCCCGCCCGGGCGAGTGTGATGTGGCCGGTGAACGGTCGATCCTCGGGTGGCCGACCAAGGTGAGCGGTGCGTCCGACCACCGCCGCCGCGACCCCCTCGAGACCGGCGACAGGCACGTGCAGGACGCGCTGACCGAAGCGCCCGACGGTGGGGCCCAGTACCGCGGTGGCGGGGCCGCTGACGTCGACACCGGACAGCGCCTCCGCCACCGGCTCGACCTGGGGGACCTGGCCGAGGAACCGCAGGGTGACGTGCCACTGCTCACGCCGGGTCCACCGCAA
>CADCTB010000128.1:0-58443 GCA_902805665.1 uncultured Acidimicrobiales bacterium | reverse complement strand
CCACGAACAGCCTCGGCATCTCAGGGGCGCGGCATCAGCCGTCGGCGAGGAGGCGCTTCCGGAGCATGTCGAGCAGGGAGATGGTGGAGAACTGGCGGATGTGCTGGCGATCGCCGGCGAAGTGCGCCTCCTCCGACTCGACCTGCCCGCGCAGGGCCACGGCCATGAACACGGTGCCCACCGGCTGCCCGTCCTGAGTGGTCGGCCCGGCCACCCCGGTGACGCTGATGCCGACGTCGGCCTCGAGCGCCTTGCACGCGCCCCAGGCCATCGCCTCGGCCGCCTCGGCCGAAACCACGGGCCCCTCGGGCACGTCGAGCAGGTCGTACTTCACCTTGCTGTCGTACGCGACCACGGAGCCCCGGAACCACTTGCTGGCGCCCTCCGTCTCGGCCAGGCGGGCGGCGACCAGCCCCCCGGTCAGGGACTCGGCCACTCCCACGGTCATGCCCCGGTCCACGAGCAGGCCGGCGACGACCCGTTCCATGCTCTCCCGGTCGACCCCGAAGATCACGTCGCCCAGGATGGCCCGCAGCTCGGCCTCCTCCTCGTCGAGCATGGTCGTGGCCTCATCCTCGGTGGTGGCCTTGGCCGTCACCCGGATCATGAGCCCCTCGACGCCCGACGCCAGAAAGGCGATGGTGGGGTTCGAACGCTCCTGCAGCGCCTCCACCCGGGCCGACACCCGCTCTCCGAGGGTGGACTCAGCCATCCCCCAGGTCCGGAGCATGCGGCTCAGGATCACGGCAGTCGTGCCGGACCGGCGCTTGAGGTCGGGGATCACGGCCCGCCCCAGCATCTCCTTCATCTCGAGCGGGACGCCGGGGATGGCGTACATCACCTTGTCCTCGCCCATCGGGCAGATGAGGCCCGGGGCCGTGCCCCGCTCCTGGGGGATGAACGCGGCCCCCTCGGGCAGGTCGGCCTGGCGGGCGTTGCTGGGGGCCATCTCCCGCTTCCGGGCCTCGAACAGCTTGCGGATGTTCTCGACCATCGCCGGATCGCGTCGCAGCTCCACGCCCATCACCTCGGCGATGGCCTCCCGGGTGATGTCGTCCGACGTCGGCCCCAGCCCACCGCAGATGAGGACGGCATCCGACCGGTCGAGGGCGATCCGGAGGACGGACACGATGCGGGCGTGGTTGTCGCCCACCGTCGTCTTGAAGTGGCAGTCGATGCCCGCCAGGGCCAGCTCGTCGCCTATGTGGGTGGAGTTGGTGTCGACCACCTGGCCCAGCAACAGCTCGGTGCCGACCGCGACGATCTCACAACGCACTGTGCCCCTCTACCCGGCCCAAGGCCGCGATGACCCGCCGACCGTCCCACAGGTACTGGACGCCGGTGACGATGGTCAGGGCCACGGCCACCCACAGCACGCCCACGGCCAGGGCGTGGTACCCGTCGCCCGCCACCGGGGCGATGGCCAGGCCGACGGCGATGGCCTGCAGCCACGTCTTCACCTTGGCCTGGAACCGGGCGGGCACCGACACGCCCCGCCGGCCGACGTAGGACCGGTAGGCGCTCAGGGCCACCTCCCGCACCGCGATGAGGGCGACGGGCAGCCACCACATGGCCCCCTTGGCCACCAGTGCGGCCATGGCCCCCAGGACCAGGAACTTGTCGGCCAGGGGGTCGAGGAACGCACCCGACCGGGTGATGCCCTGGCGACGGGCCAGCCAGCCGTCGACACAGTCGCTGCCGGCCAGCACCACCCACAGGCCCAGCGCCGGCCACTCAGCCCCGTCGTCGAGGATGAGGACCACCAGCAGCGGCAGGACCAGGATGCGGACGAGGGTGATCGCGTTCGCCGGCGTGGCCAGGGCGGACGGCCCGAAGGTGTTGGTGGACATCTCGGGCCGGGCGCTCGCCCTACGCCGCTTCCAGGTCGGGGCCCGCGGCGCCGGTGATCGTGACCTTGGCGAACGTGCCCGCCGGGAGGTCGCGGGGGATGGCGACGATCCCGTCGATCTCGGGCGCCTCGCGGTGGGTGCGGCCCACGCCGGGCTCGTCGACCAGCACCTCGACGATGTCGCCCACCAGGTCGCTGCGCCGGACAGCGGTGATGCGGTCCTGCATCTCCGACAGCTCGGCCAGCCGCTCGGCGACGAGGCCGGGGTCGACCGCCCCGTCGAGCTGGGCGGCGTGGGTGCCCTCCTCCCGGGAATAGGAGAAGAAGCCGGCCCAGTCGAGCTGGGCCTCCTCGACGAAGCGCAGGAGCTCGTCGTGGTCCTCCTCGGTCTCTCCCGGGTAGCCGACGATGAACGACGACCGGAAGGCGGCCGACGGCTCCCGCCTGCGGATGTCGTCGATGCGGGCCAGGAACCGGGGGCCGTCGCCCCAGCGACGCATGCGCCGCAGCAGGGGCTTGGACGCGTGCTGCAGGGAGAGGTCGAAGTAGGGGACGCCCGTGGCGCAGATGGTGTCCACCAGCCGGTCGTCGAGCTCGGACGGGTACAGGTAGAGCAGCCGGGTGCGGGCCACGCGGGCGGCCACGGCCTCGACCAGGGGCACGATCGCCCCCTTGCGGCCCACGTCACGCCCGTAGGAGGCCAGGTCCTGGGCCACGAGGACGATCTCGGCCACGTCGAGCTGGTCGACCTCGCCGAGGATCGACTCCTCGCTGCGGGAGCGCTGGGGGCCCCGGAACGACGGGATGGCGCAGAAGCCGCACGTGCGGTCGCAGCCCTCGGCCACCTTCACGTAGGCCCACGGCACGTCGGACTTCGGGCGGGGCAGGTTCAGGAGGTCGAAGCTGGGAAGGGCGGGCCCGGGCTTGGCGCCCAGGGTGACGGCCACGCCGAAGCCGGCCACCTGGTCGACCTCGGGCAGGGCGTCGGCCAGCTCGTCGCCGGCCCGCTCGGCCAGGCACCCGGTGACGACCAGGCGGGCGCCCGGGCGGCGGGCGCCGGCCAGGGCCAGGATCGTCTCGATCGACTCCTCGCGGGCCGCCTCGATGAAGGCGCAGGTGTTGACCACGACGAGATCGGCATCCTCGGGCCGGTCAGCCGCCTGCAGGCCTTCCGAGACCAACCGGCCGGCCAGCTTGTCGGAGTCCACCTGGTTCTTGGGACAGCCCAGGGTCTCCAACCAGTAGCGCTCGGCCATGCCGGCAACAGTATTTCAGGGGCCGGCCACCCACCGCCCGCCGGAGGGGCCTACTTCTGCTTGCCGAGCATGCGGTTCATCTTCGTCCCGCACGTCGGGCATGCGCCCTGGGCCGCCCGGCGACCGTTCGCCAGCTCGACCTCGGTGCCCTCGAACTCACGCTTCTCGCGGCACTTGACGCAGTAACCCTCGTAGTTGGCCATGACGACAGTCTCTCCCAGATCGCGGGGCCGGGCACAAGCCGGGCCCGTTCTGACATGTCACCTTTCCGCTCGGTCGGCGGTCGTATTCAGTGTAAGGGTTCACACAGTGTCTCTACAAAAGGAGAGGCTCACATGTACGAGTTCGCAGTCGTCACATTGCTCGGTCTGGTGGCTCTGAAGGTCACCGACCTCGTCATCGAGAACGTCCCCGGGCTCGACCGGATCCGCACCCTCTTCAGCTTCACCCTCGCCGTGCTGGTTGCCATCGCCCTCGACTACTCGGTGTTCGAGGGGTTCGGTGTCGAGGTACGCGAGGCGTGGATGGGCACGATCGGCACCGGTCTGGTGATCGGCTCGCTGGCCAGCGCCTGGTCCGCCCTGCTCGGGTGGTTCGGGAACGGGTCGGTGAGCGACACGACCAAGGTGCGCAACGAGCGTCCCCGTATGGCCGCCTGACCCAACCCCCAATAAGCAACGCCGGTGGTGCCTCAATGACGAGGCGCCACCGGCGCTTTTTTGTCTCCATCCGGAGGGCTATGGGCGCGATTTGAGCTCGTCGAGCTCCTCGGGCGTCATGAGAACGGCTCGGGCCTTGGAGCCCTCGGACGGGCCGACCACGCCCCGCTGCTCGAGCAGGTCCATGATGCGGCCGGCCCGGGCGAAGCCCAGGCGAAGCTTGCGCTGGAGCATCGACGTCGACCCCAGCTGGGAGCGCACGACGAGCTCCATGGCCTGCTCCAGCATGTCGTCGGAGTCCTCGCCGGAGCCGGAGCCGCTGCCGCCGAGCCCAGGCAGCGCCTCGTCGCCCTCGACGCCCTCCACGTACTGGGGCTGGGCCTGGCGGCGCCAGTGGGCCACCACCTTGCGGACCTCGTCCTCGCCGACCCAGGACCCCTGGACCCGCAGCGGGACGCTGGAGGAGGCGATGGCTAGCAGCATGTCGCCCTGGCCGACCAGGCGCTCGGCGCCCACCTGGTCGAGGATGACCCGGCTGTCGGTGGCCGAGCTGACCGCGAAGGCCAGCCGGGAGGGCACGTTGGCCTTGATGACGCCCGTGATGACGTCGACGGAAGGCCGCTGGGTGGCGATGACCAGGTGGATCCCCACGGCCCGGGCCATCTGGGCGATCCGGCAGATCGACTCCTCCACGTCGCGGGCCGCCACCATCATCAGGTCGTTGAGCTCGTCGACCACCAGCAGGATGAAGGGCAGCCGGGCGTAGGTGACCTCGGAGCCGGGGTCGGGCACCAGGTCGCCCCGGTCGAAGGCGGCGTTGTACCCGCTGATGTCCCGGACGCCGACCTCGGCCAACAGGTCGTAGCGCCGCTCCATCTCGTGGACGGCCCACGACAGCGCGTTCGCCGCCTTCTTGGGGTTGACCACCACCTGGGTGAGCAGGTGGGGCAGGCCGTTGTACTGCCCCATCTCCACCCGCTTGGGGTCGACCAGGATGAGCCGCACCTGGTCGGGGGTCGACCGGAGCAGGATCGAGGTCAGGAGCGAGTTGAGGCAGGAGGACTTGCCGGCGCCGGTGGCCCCGGCGATGAGCAGGTGGGGCGCCTCGGCCAGGTTCACCAGGATCGGACGGCCGGCGATGTCACGGCCGACTGCCACCTCGAGGGGATGGGTGGCCTTGTGGGCCTCGGGCGAGGCCAGGATGTCACCGACCAGGACGAGCTGGCGCTGCTTGTTGGGGACCTCGACGCCGATGGCGGACCGGCCGGGGATGGGGGCCAGGATGCGGACGTCGGCCGACGCCATGGCGTAGGCGATGTCCTTGTGCAGGTTGGTGACCCGCGAGACCTTCACGCCGGGGCCCAGGGCCAGCTCGTACCGGGTGACGGTGGGGCCGACGGTCATCCCCACCAGGGCGGTGTCCACGCCGTGGGCGGCGAGGGCCCGCTCGAGGGTCCGGCCCTCGGCCTCGACCAAAGCGTGGTCGACCTCCTGGACCTTGCCCCGCTTGAGCAGCGACAGGGGCGGGAGCTTCCATGCGCTCGGCTCGCCGGCGGGGCCGATGTCGATGGCCAGCTGCTCGGGCGGCTCGGCCGGCTCCTCGACCGGCAGCGGCGGCAGCCGGACCTCCACCGAGGGCGCGGGAATCGGAGGAACGGGCTCGCGGGGCACCGCGGGGTTCCGCAGGGCCGGCACCTGGGCCTCCGCCTCGGCCTCGGGCACCGACGGCAGGGGCTGGGGCCGCAGCTCGGTGATGGAGCGCCCTAGCGACGCCAGCCCGCGGCCGCCCTTCCGGGCCGCCCCGCCGGCCTGGCTGGCCGCGGTCCGCACGGTGGTGCGGGCCAGGACCAGGGCGGCCACGCCCAGGACCGTCAGCAGGACGGCCGCCGCACCGGGCCCGGCCAGCACCGTCCGCAGCGGCACGGCGGTGATGGTGCCGACGATGCCGCCCGAGGACCGCAGGTCGGCTGCCCGAGCACCCCAGCCGGGCCCGTCGGTCAGGAGATGGACCAACCCACAGCCGGCGAAGGTGGCCAGCGACAGGCCCACCGCGAGCCGGACAGGCTCCGCCGGCGTCTCCCGCCAGAGCAGCATGGCGCCGGCCGCCGCCAGCAGGAAGGGCAGCGCCCAGCGCCCGTACCCGAGGACCACGCCCGCCCCGTCGCCGATGGCCCGGCCGGCCGGGCCGGCCAGGTCGCCGTAGACCGACAGGGCGGTGACCAGGGCCAGGAGGACGAGCACCAGCCCGCCCACGTCGTAGCCGTGGCCGCCCAGGCGGGGCGGCTTGTCCTGCTTGGGAGGCGTGGGCGCCGGCCCCTTGGCCCGCGCCGCAGGCTTCGGCTTTACCGGCACCTTCTTCTTGGCAGGCGCCGCCCGTTTCGTCGACGGTTTGGTGGCCACAGTGACAACAACGCTAACAGCAGCAACACCAGCAACAGCCCATACCGAACATGCGACAGCCAGCGTCGTGGGACGACGCCAGCTGTCGCCGGTTCAGCCGGGTCGGGCTCAGGCCTCCATGACGACGGGGACGATCATCGGGCGGCGCCTGGTCTTCTCGTTCACGAAGCGGCCCAGGGCCTGACGGACCTGGCGCTTGAGGGTGTCGAAGTCGATGTTGCCGGCGTCGGTGGAGTGCTCGAGGGCGTCCACCACCCGCTGGCGGGCCTCCTCGAGCAGGTCCTCGGCCTCGGGGGCGTGGACCCAGCCCCGGGTGATGATCTCGGGGCCGGTGAGGATCTCGCCCGAGGTGGCGTCGACGGCGACGACCACCACGATCACGCCCTCCTCGGCCAGCACCTTTCGATCCCGGAGGACGCCGTGGCCGACGTCGCCCACGATGCCGTCGACGTAGAGGTAGCCGGAGGGCACCGAGTCGACGAAGTCCAGGCCCTTGTCGGTGAGCTCGACCACGTCGCCGTCCTCGGCCAGCAGCACGTTGGCGGCGGGCACTCCCATCTCGATGGCCAGGCGGGCGTGGTGGGTCAGGTGGCGGAACTCGCCGTGGACGGGGATGAAGTGCTCGGGCTTGGCGATGGACTGGAGAGTCTTCAGCTCGCCGGCCATGGCGTGGCCGGTCACGTGGACGTCGGCCATGCCCGAGTGCACGACCTCGGCGCCCAGGCGGTACAGACCGTCGATCACCTTGTTCACGCTGTACTCGTTGCCGGGGATGGCGTGGGCGCTGAGGATTACGACGTCGTCCTCGGTCAGCTTGAGCCACTTGTTCTCGCCGGCGGCCATGAGGGACAGGGCGGACATGGGCTCGCCCTGGGAGCCGGTGGAGATGACGCAGACCTTGCCGGAGGGGAACTGGTCGATCTTCTCGATGTCGACGAGCGAGCCGTCGGGGATGTGGAGCAGGCCCATCTCCCGGGCCAGGGCCACGTTCTTGAGCATCGACCGGCCCAGGGTGGCGATCGTGCGCCCGTTGGCCACCGCGGCGTCGGCGATCTGCTGGATGCGGTGGATGTGGCTGGCGAAGCAGGCGGTGATGATGCGCTTGCCGGGGTTGGCGGAGAAGATCTCCCGGAGGACCTTGCCCACGTTGCGCTCGCTGACGGTGTGGCCCGGCTCCTCGGCGTTGGTGGAGTCGGCCAGCAGGAGCCGGATGCCGGACTCCTTGGCGATGGCGCCGATGCGGGCCAGGTCGGTGACCCGGCCGTCGACGGGCGTAAGGTCGATCTTGAAGTCGCCCGAGTGCATGATCGCGCCCTGCGGCGTGTGGAACACGGTTGCGAACCCGTGGGGCACGGAGTGGGTGACGGGGATGAACTCGACGTCGAAGGGGCCGATGCGCCGGCGCTCGCCGTCGGCCACAGGCACGAGCTTCGTGCGGCCCAGCATCCCGGCCTCGTCGATGCGGTTCTTGGCCAGCCCCAGCGTGAGGGCGGAGCCGTAGATCGGGAACGACAGGTCGCGCAGGAGGAAGCCCAGGGCGCCGATGTGGTCCTCGTGGCCGTGGGTGAGGATGCAGCCCTCGACCCGCGTGGCGTTCTGGCGCAGCCAGGTGAAGTCGGGAAGGACCAGGTCGACGCCGGGCATCTCGGCGTCGGGGAACATCAGGCCGCAGTCGAGGATCATGATGCGGCCGTCCTGCTCGATGCAGGCGCAGTTGCGACCGATCTCGCCCAGACCGCCGAGGAAGGTGATGCGGACGCTGCCGTTCGGGCCAGCACTGTCAGACATAGGGACTCTCAATCAGGCTGTTTCTCAGCCGTGTAGTGAGGCGTAGACCTCGCGTGCCCGGTCTTCAAGGCCGGCGGGCGCGGGTCCCATGGGCAGGCGGCACTCGCCGACGGCCAGGCCCAGGGTGCGCATCATGGCCTTCGCCGGGATGGGGTTGGGTGCGGCATCGCCCGTCTCGAAGAGGTACGACTCGAGGAGGCGGCTGTTGATCTCCCGGGCGTGGGCCAGGTCTCCCTTGGCCGCGGCGGCGATCATCTCCGCCATCTCCAGGCCGACCCAGTGGGTGGCCACGCCGACGACGCCGACCGCGCCGAGGGCCAGCAGGGGCAGGGTGTGGTCGTCGTTGCCGCTGTAGACCTCGAAGCGGTCGGGGACGGCGGCGATGAGCCGGGCGGTGGCGGCCACGTCGGCCGCCGCGTCCTTGACGCCCGCCATGTTGGGGACGTCGGAGGCCAGGCGCACCATCACGTCGTGGGCGATCTTGCGACCGCTGCGGACGGGGATGTCGTAGAGCAGCACCGGCAGCTCCGTGGCGCCGGCGATGGCCCGGAAGTGGGCTTCGAGGCCGGTCTGCGAAGGCCGGTTGTAATACGGCGTGACGGCCAGCACGCCGGCCACCCCGCACCCGGCTGCCTGGCCGGTGAGGTGCACGGAGTGGGCGGTGTCGTTGCTGCCCGTGTTGGCGATCACCGGGATGGTGACGGCCTCGGCCACGGCCCGCCACAGGTCGAGCTTCTCGTCATCGGTGAGGGTGGAGCCCTCCCCCGTGGTGCCGGCCACCACCAGGCCGTCACTGCCGTGCCCGGCCAGCCAGCGGGCCAGCTCGGCGGCCGCGTCGAGGTCCAGCGCGCCCCCCGGGTCGAAGGGCGTGACCATCGCCGTGATGACCGCGCCGAATCTCGCCACGACCCCAGGGTACCGCCTCGACCGCGGGCCCTTTAGCCCCGGACGCAGGGCCCGGTGTCGACCTGGTTCGTGCGGGGTACCGCCAGCACGGCTCTCAGCTCGTCGCTGTCGAGGGCGTAGGCGGTGCTCGGCCTGTCGGGCGCCACCGCGAAGGCGACGCCCACCACCCTGCCGCTCGTGTCGACCAGCGCCCCGCCCGAATCGCCCGGCTCGAGGGCGGCGGCCAGGATGAGGATCTGGCGGCGGATGGAGCTGTCCCCGTAGAGGTCGAGACCCTGGGCGTTCACCTTGTCCTCGATGCGGGCCGGGCTGATGACCAGGGCGTCCGTGCCGCGCGGATGGCCGTACACCGCCCCTTCGTCGCCTTCACCAGCGTCGGCCACCGGGAGCGGAGTCTGATCGAGCCCGGGGACCCGGAGCACCGCCAGGTCGCGGTTGGGGTCGAACACCACCACGGTGGCCGGGAGCCGGGTTCCGTCGGTACGCCGCACACTCGGCCGGTCGACGCCCGCCACGACGTGCGCGTTGGTGACGATGAGGTTGGTCCCCGGCGAGAAGCCGCTGCCGGACAGCAGTCGCCCGCACGCCATGCCGGTCACCTTGACCGTGGAGGCCCCGACCCGGGCTCGCACGTCGGCGGGGAGGGCGACCTCCTCAGGCGCTGGGCCGGTGCCCGGCGAGGGGCCCAGCCGGGAGAAGACCTCGGGGAAGTTGACCTCGGAGACCTGGCGGCGGACGTCCTGCAGCGCCCGGGGGGTCGACGGACCGTACCTGTCGATGTTGCGGGCGATGGAGGAGTTGCGCGCCGTCTCCGACACGACGCCCGGGACCCCGGCCAGGATGGGCACGAGCAACCAGACCAGGATCAGGCCGCCGAGCGCCCCGACCACCCCACCGGCGGCCCGGTCGGCCGTGCGCAGGCCGGTGCCCGGAGGGATCAACCGGCGCACGCTGGCCGCCACGGCCGCCCCCAGGCTGGCGCCCATGGTGGAGACGATCAGGAAGACGCCCAGCGCCAGCAGGAGGCGGGTCGCCGGGTCGCCGCCCGTGTACCACTCGAGGACGAGAGGGGCGAGCCGGGTGGCGGCGTAGATGCCGGCGCCCAGGCCCACCCACGACGCCACCCGGGCCAGAAACCCCATGCGATAGCCACCCACCGCGGCCGATGCCACTGCGAAGAGAACGAGGAGGTCGAAGATGTTCAGCGGATCACCGCGTCGGTCATGGCCCGGTCTTACCCCAATGACCGGCCGTCGGGGTGGCGTCCGCTAACTTTGTCCCCAACAACAACACCAGCAACATGACCCGGAAGCAAAGGTAGCGAGTGAGCAGCATCGAACGGGTGACCGGCCGGCAGATCCTCGACTCGCGGGGATTTCCCACGGTGGAGGTGGAGGTCGCCCTGGAGAGCGGAGCCCGGGGCCGGGCCAGCGTCCCCTCGGGCAAGAGCACCGGCGCCCACGAGGCCGTCGAGCTGCGCGACGGCGGCTCGGAGTGGGCCGGCAAGGGCGTCGCCGGGCCGGTCGAGGCCGTCAACGGTGAGATCGCCGACGTCCTCTACGGCTGGGAGGCCCTCGACCAGCGCGGTGTCGACACGGAGCTCGTGACCCTCGACGGCACCGACAACAAGGGTCGCCTCGGGGCGAACGCTGTCCTCGGGGCGTCCCTGGCCGTGGCCCGGGCCGCAGCCGACGAGCTCGACCTGCCCCTCTACCGCCACGTCGGCGGGGCCAACGCCCACGTCCTCCCCATGCCGATGCTCAACGTGCTCAACGGCGGCGCCCACGCCCCGAACAACCTCGACGTCCAGGAGTTCATGCTGGTGCCGGTGGGCGCCGCCTCCTTCACCGAGGGGCTGCGCTGGGGCGTCGAGGCCTACCACGCGCTGGCCGGGCTGCTCCACGACCGCGGCCTGTCCACCGCGGTGGGCGACGAGGGCGGCTTCGCTCCCGACCTGGGCTCCAACGAGGACGGCGTCCGCATCCTCGTCGAGGCCATCGAGGCCGCCGGCTACGGGCCCGGCGAGCAGCTGGCCATCGCCCTCGACGTGGCCGCCACCGAGTTCTACGACGCTGCGGCCGGCACCTACGCCCTGGCCGGCGAGGAGCGCACCCTCGGCTCCGACGAGATGGCGGGCTGGCTGGTCGACCTCACCGAGCGCCACCCCATCGTCTCGATCGAGGACGGCATGTCCGAGGACGACTGGGACGGCTGGGCCACCCTCACCCGGGCCGCGGGCGGGCGGGTGCAACTGGTGGGCGACGACCTGTTCGTGACGGCAGTCGCCCGGCTCGAGCGCGGCATCCAGTCCCGGATCGCCAACTGCATCCTGATCAAGCCCAACCAGGTGGGAACCCTCACCGAGACCCTCGACACCGTGGCCCTGGCCACCCGGTCGGGGTACGGGGCGGTGATGTCGCACCGGTCCGGCGAGACGGAGGACACCACCATCTCCGACCTGGCCGTGGCCACGAACTGCGGCCAGATCAAGACCGGCGCGCCGGCCCGCTCCGAGCGGGTGGCCAAGTACAACCAGCTCCTGCGCATCGAGCAGGGCCTGGGTGAGTCGGCCGCGTTCATGGGGGGCGGCGCCCTGGCCCGCCGGCTCGACGCATGAAAGGTCGGGCGGGGCTGGTCGTGGCCGCCCTGGCCCTGGTCGGCGTCCTGGCCCTCGCCGTGTTCCCCACCACCGCGCTGCTCGACCAGCGCCGGAACCGCAAGGCGCTGATCGCGCAGGAGGCGGCGCTGACGGCCGAGAACCAGGTCCTGCGGACCCGGGTGGACCAGCTCGGCTCCGACGAGGAGATCGAACGCCTGGCCCGCCAGTACAACCTGGTCAAGCCGGGCGAGGAGCCGTACTTCATCCTGCCCCGGGCCGCGCCGCCGCCGGCCGCCCCCCCGTCTCCGCCAGTGCCCGAGGTCAAGGGTTCCCCTTCGCTCTGGGACCGCATCATCTCCATCTTCTGATCGCCCCTACCCTGGGCCGGTGGGCAGTGTGCGCGTGGGAACGAGTGGCTGGTCGTACCCGGCGTGGATCGGGCCCTTCTACCCGGAGCGCACGTCTGCGGCGCGCATGCTCGGGGTCTACGCGTCGGCGTTCGACACCGTGGAGGCCCACGCCACGTACCGTCGCCTGCCTACCGCTGTCGCCCTGGCCCGGTGGGTCGCCACCGTCCCGCCCGCCTTCCGTTTCGCGCCCAAGGCCCACATGGGCATCACCCATCGGCGCGACCTCGACGGCGTCGAGGACCGGGTGACGGGCTTCCTGGCGGCCATCGCCCCCCTCGGCGCCGCTCAGGGGCCGGTGCTCGTCGCCCTCCCCCACCAACAGCCCGACCTCGACCGCCTCGACCGGATCCTCACGCCGATGACGGCCACCGCCGCCTTCGAGCTCGGGCCGGCCTGGGAGCGGGCCGACGTGCTCGAACGCCTCGATGCCGCCGGGGCCACGCTCGTGGTGAGCGACACCACCGATCGACCCGCCACGGCCATCCCGAGCGTCGGACCGGTCGCGTACGTGAGGCTGCGCCGGGCCGACTACACCCCCGCCGACCTCGACGTCTGGGCCGAGCGCCTGGCCAAGGTGGCCGCCGAGGACCGCGACGCCTACGTGTTCCTCAAGCACGACGACGCCGCCACCGGCCCCCGCCTGGCCCGCGAGCTGGCCGAGCGCCTGGCATGACGGACGATCTTGCTGCGCCGGCCTCCCGGGCCGACGTCGACGACGTGACCCTGCTTCTCGGCCGGGCGCCACAGGGCGAGTTCGACGTCGTCGTCCGCCGCCCCGACGGCCGGCCGGTGGTGATCCGCAACGCCCCGCTCCTCGGCGACGGCACCCCGATGCCGACCCGTTACTGGCTGGTCGACGACGACCTCCGCCGGGCGGTCAGCACGCTCGAAGCCAGCGGCGGCGTGCGGGCTGCGGAGGCTGCCATAGACCCCGACGAGGTGGCCGCGGCCCACGCCCGCTACGCCGCCGAGCGCGATGCTGCGCTGCCGCCCGGCCACACCGGCCCCCGGCCCTCCGGTGGGGTGGCCGGCACCCGGACGGGCGTGAAGTGCCTGCACGCCCACTACGCCTGGCATCTGGCGGGAGGCGACGACCCCATCGGCCGCTGGGTGGCCGAGCACCTCTCGTCGTGAACCTGGCCGGGATCGACTGCGGCACCAACTCCACCCGCCTGCTCATCGCGTCCGACGACGGTCAGCCCCTCGAGCGGCTCATGCGCATCACCCGGCTCGGACAGGGGGTCGACGCCACCGGTCGTCTGGCCGGCGAGGCGATTGACCGGACGGTGGCCGTCCTCCGGGAGTACCGGGAGGTGCTCGACCGTCACGGCGTCGAGCGGATCCGCATGACCGCCACCTCCGCGGCACGGGACGCGTCGAACCGCGACGACTTCTTCGCCGCCGCGACGGCGGCCGTCGGCGTCTCCCCCGAGCTCCTGGGCGGCGAGGAGGAGGCCCGCCTTTCGTTCCTTGGCGCCACGGCCGAGCTCGACCCGGACGACGGTCCTTTTCTCGTCGTCGACATCGGCGGGGGCTCGACCGAGTTCGCGGTCGGCACCCGGGAGCCGGATGGCGTGCTGTCCACCGACATCGGCTGTGTCCGGCTCACCGAGAAGTTCCTGCACTCGGACCCGCCGGCCCCCGAAGAGCTGAGCCAGGCCCTCGACGTCGTGCGCGGCCACCTCGAGGATGTGGCCCGGGTCATCCCGTCGTCGGCCGAGGCCCGGTGCTTCGTCGGTCTGGCCGGCACGGTCACCACCATGGCCGCCGTCGAGCTGGGTCTGGCCACCTACGACCGTGACCGGATCCACCATTTCGTCCTCACCCGGGCGGCGGCGGAGGACGTGTTCCGCACCCTGGCCACCGAGAGCCGCCGTCAGCGGATCCACAACCCGGGGCTGGAGGAGGCGCGGGCGGACGTCATCGTGGGCGGCGCGGTGGTGGTCGTCGCCATCATGCGCTACTTCGAGCTGCAGGAGTGTCTGGTCAGCGAAGCGGACATCCTCGACGGCCTCGTTCTGAGCCTGCGTGGGTAGAGTCCCGTCCGTGGCCCCCGGCCCTCTTCCCACCGAACTGCGCGGCAGCAGGGTGCTCCTGCGCCCGCTCGTGCTCGCCGACTTCGACCAGTGGCGCGAGGTACGCCAGCGCAACCGCGACTGGCTGCTCCGGTGGGAGCCCAAGCCGCCGCCCGGTCAGCCCGACGACACCGAGAGCAAGCCTGCGTTCAACGCCCGCTGCGGGGCTCGCGAGCGGGAGTGGCAGCTGGGCACCGGGTACGGGTTCGGCATCTTCGTCGAGGGGGCGCTGAGCGGGGAGATCAACCTGTCGGGCGTCCAGCGCGGGCCGTTCCAGAACGCCTACGTCGGCTACTGGATGGACGAGGCCCGGGCCGGCAACGGCTATGTGCCCGAGTCGCTGGTGACGGTGTCACGGTTCGCCTTCGAGGACCTGCGCCTGCACCGCCTCCAGGTGGCCATCATCCCCCGCAACCGGGCCAGCCGCCGGGTCGTCGAGAAGCTGGAGCTGCGCGACGAGGGCGTGGCCGTGCGCTACCTGGCCATCAACGGCCGGTGGGAGGACCACATCCGCTACGCCCTCACCGCCGAGGAGTGGGCCGAGCGCGGCCAGGAGCTGGTCGACGAATGGATCGGCCCACCCCCGGCCCCGGTGTTACGCCTCCGCCAGCGGGGTTAATGGCCGGGGGCTGTGGGGAGCCGCCGGAAGGACGTTGGAGAAGCGCTAGGGCCGGATCCTCCGGTTGGCCGGCGCCCTGCGGGAGGCCCTTGGCGAAGCCCAGGGCCGAGCGCACCGACCGGCCGTCGAGCGAAGCGAGCTTGGCCGGCCGGAACAGACTGAGCGCCGCCGGAGGCGGCCCGTCGCAGTTCCGAACGGCCCGAAGGGCCGAGCCGGCTGCGGCGCCGCTGTGCTCGGCCCTTGGCAAAGCCCAGGGCCGAGCGCACCGACCGGCCGTCGAGCGAAGCGAGCTTGGCCGGCCGGAACAGGCTGAGTGCCGCCGGAGGCGGCCCGTCGCATCTCCGGCCTCGAAGCCGCCGAAGGCGGCCGCTGCGCCTGTCTAAAAGTAGTTCGCCGGGTTCACAGGGTCTCCGTTGACTCGCACCTCGTAGTGGACGTGAGGCCCGGTGCAGTCGCCGGTGCAGCCCACCCGACCGATGGTCTGGCCCTGGCTGACCCTGCCGCCCTCCGACACCGAGATGGTCGACTGGTGCCCGTAGAGGGTGGCGATGCCCCCGCCGTGGTCGATGATCGTGGCGTTGCCGTAGCCGCCGTACCAGCCGGCGCTGACGACGACTCCGTCGGCCGAGGCCCGGATCGGGGTGCCCGAGTCGGCGCCGTAGTCGATGCCGGTGTGCAGCCTCGACGTGCCGTAGATCGGGTGGATCCGGTAGCCGAACGGTGAGGTGACCGGAGCTCCGGGGACGGGCGTCAGCAGACGCCCGGGCGCCTTGGTGGGGGCGGCGGCGGCCGGCGCGGTGGTTCCCCCTCCGCCGCCGGACGGGGAGGTGGTGGCCGGTGCGCCCGGCCGGGGCGCGGCGGTGGTGGTGGTGGCCGCCCGGGCCGCGGCCGCGGCCGCCTCGGCGGCAGCCGCCTGGCGCTGGCGCAGGGTGGCGGCGATCGACGCCGACTCCTCCTCGAGGTTCTCGAGATGGGACTCGAACTCCTCCTTGCGGGCCAGGACCTCGCCCCGGAGCTGGTCGGTCTGGGCGATCTCGGCCTGGACCTCGGCCCGGGCGACGGCCTGGGCGTCGCGGCTGCCCTGAAGGGTGGTCCGCTGTCCGGCGACGACGTTGCGCTGGCCCTCGGCCTCGGAGCGGGAGGCATTGAGCTGCTTGCCGAGGTCGCCTACCTCATCGCGGAGGCGCTCGGTGGCGGCGATGGCCTCGGTCTGGGATCCGACGACGGCCCGCATGTACGACCGCTTGGAGGCCAGGTCGCTGAGGCTCGTGGACTTGAGGAGCATGGAGGCGTAGCTGGCCGCCTCGGACTGGCCGGTGTAGGCGGCGATGGCCTGGCGGCCGAGCTCCTCCTTGGCCAGCACGAGGGCCTGGCGGGCCTCGGCCAGGCGACCCTCCGTCACCCGCTGCTGGGCCTCGAGGGCGGCCAGCTTGGACTGCGCGGCGTCGAGCTGGCGCTGGACGCCGGCGATCTGATTGTCGATGCCGGCGACCTTGGCGTCGAGCGTCGCCTTGCGGGCGGACGACGCCTCGATGAGGCCGAGCAGGCGCTGCTCCTCGGCCGAGGCGGTGTCGACCTGCTTCTTGGTGGCGTCGATCTGCTGGTCGATCTTGCCTTTGTCGGACGCGGTCTGGGCTCCTGCCGCGCCGGACAGGAGGGCGATGGCTGCGACGATCAGGGCCGTCAAGAGCGCCGCCACCTCGCGGCTCCTCGCCTTCAGTTTGCCCACCTTCACTCCCACCAATTACTGCGGCAACACCCGGAACAACACCTGCAGAAGTCGGCGGTCGGCCGCCGTGCCGTCAGACGTCGAGGAACCGGCGGACCGCGAGCGCCGAACCGATGGTGCCCACGAACACGCCGACGCCCAGCAACACGAACCCGGTGGTCATCACGTCCGGGCCGGTCACCAGGAACTGCTTGAAGAGCTGGATGTCGTTGCGGGCGCCGGCCACGCGGTCCTGAACCAGGTCCCGCCCGATCCAGACCACGCCGAACGCCAACGCCGCTCCGACCAGTCCCTGTAGGAGCCCCTCGAGCATGAAGGGAATCCTGATGAACCAGTTGGTGGCCCCCACCAACTTCATGACGGCCACCTCCCGCCGGCGGGCGAAGATGGCCATGCGGATGGTGTTGAGGATGAGGAGCGACGCCGCGGCCAGCAGGACGGCGGCGATACCCCACAGCATGATCTGGAGGAAGTTGGTCACCGACACCAGGGCGTCGACCTCCTCCTTGGCGTAGCTGACGCGGAAGACGCCTGCGGTGTTCTCGAACCGCTCACCGACGATCTTCGTCTGCTCCGCCTCCCGGGGGACCACCCGGTACGACGGCGGGATCTGCTCCACAGTGAGGCTCTCGCGCACGTCGGGCTCGTTGGCGAAGATCTTCTTGAACTCCTCGAACGCCTCCGGCTTGCTGACGTACCGGTAGTCCTTCACCTCGGGCATGCTCTTCAGCTGCCGGTCGATGGCCTCGGACTCGGGTTGGGAGGCGTCGGCCTTCATGAAGATCGACAGCTCGACGTTGCCCCTCCACTGCACGGTGGCCCGCTCGACGCCTTTCTTGACCAGCAGCGCACCGCCCACGAGGGTCAGCGACACGGCGACGGTGAGCAGGGCGGCCGAGGCCATCGAGACGTTGCGCTTCAGGTTGGACACCGTCTCGCGAAAGACGTACTCGAGGTTGACAGCCACCTATGCGTTGACCCCGTAGACGCCGCGGGCCTGGTCTCGTACGAGGACGCCACGGTCGAGCTCGACCACGCGGCGGCGCATGGTGTCGACGATGCTCGAGTCGTGGGTGGACATGACCACCGTGGTGCCGGTGCGGTTGATGCGGTCGAGCAGGCGCATGATGCCGACCGAGGTGCTGGGGTCGAGGTTTCCGGTGGGCTCGTCGGCCAGCAGGATCAGCGGCCGGTTGACGAACGCCCGGGCGATGGACACTCGCTGCTGCTCGCCACCCGACATCTCGTTCGGGAAGTGGTCGCGCTTCTTGGTGAGCCCGACCAGGTCGAGGACCTGGGGGACCTGCTGGCGGATCACGTGGGGCGGGCGGCCGATGACCTCGAGGGCGAAGGCCACGTTCTCGTAGGCGGTCTTGCTGGGCAGCAGCTTGAAGTCCTGGAACACGCAGCCGATGTTGCGCCGCAGCAGCGGCACCTTCCAGGAGCTGAGCTGACCGATGTCCTTGCCCGCCACCCAGATGCGCCCCGAGTCCGGCTTCTCCTCCTTGATGAGGAGGCGGATCAGGGTCGACTTGCCGGAGCCGGTCGGGCCGACGACGAAGACGAACTCCTGCTTGGCGATGTCGATCGACATGTCACGGAGCGCGACGACATTGCCCTTGTACGTCTTGTTGACGTCGCGGAGCCGGATCACGTGAAAAGTCGAGTCATGGGTTCGGTGCGACTCCCCGCTCGGGGCCCCACGCCACTGCTGGCAGGAAGCACGAGAGCGAATCCTAACGACGCTGCCTGTCCCGCGCCAGTACTGCGGACACGTATGAGCAGCCTGGGAAGACCCTCCACGCCCTACGCCGGTCGCTTTCGCCACCGGAGGTAGGCCTCCATGAAGCCGTCGAGGTCGCCGTCGAGGACCGCGTTGACGTTGCCCGACTCGTGGTCCGTGCGCAGGTCCTTGACCATCTGGTACGGCTGGAGCACGTACGAGCGGATCTGGCTGCCCCAGGTGACCTCCCGCTGCTCGCCGGCGATGGCCTCCAGCTCGGCCCGGCGTTCCTGGCGGGCCCGCTCGGCCAGCTTGGCGGCCAGGATCTTCATGGCCACGTCCTTGTTCTGGTGCTGGCTGCGCTGGTTCTGGCAGGAGACGACGATGCCGGTGGGCAGGTGGGTGATGCGCACCGCGGAGTCGGTGACGTTCACGTGCTGGCCGCCCGCTCCCGACGAGCGGTAGGTGTCGATGCGCAGATCCTTCTCGTCGATCTCGACCTCCTCGGAGGCCTCCTCGAGGAACGGCACCGCCTCGAAGGACGCGAAGGCGGTGTGGCGGCGGGCCTGGGCGTCGAACGGCGAGATGCGCACCAGCCGGTGGACGCCCTTCTCCCCCACCAGCAGCCCGTAGGCGTAGCGGCCCCTGACGATGAGCGTGGCCGAGGTGATCCCCGCCTCCTGGCCGGCGGTGACCTCCTCCAGCTCGACGGTGAACCCCCGCCGCTCCGCCCAGCGCAGGTACATCCGCAGCAGCATCTCGGCCCAGTCCTGGGCGTCGGTGCCACCGGCGCCGGAGTGGACCTCGCACACCGCATCCCGCTCGTCGTGCTCCCCCGAGTACAGCGACCGCAGCTCGAGGGCGTCGAACTCCTTGGTCAGGGCGGCCAGCCCGGACTCCACCTCGGCCTCCACCGAGTCGTCGGCCTCCTCCCGCCCCAGCTCGAAGAGCACCTCCACGTCGGACAGCCGCGCCTCCAGCCCCTCCAGCAGGTCGATGTCGTCCTTCACCAGCGACAGCTCCGACGTGACCTTGCGGGCCTCGTTCGGGTCGTCCCACAGCGACGGCTCCGAAGCGAGCGTCTCGAGTTTCGACAGGCGCGTCCGCTTGCCCTCGAGGTCGAGGTCACGCGCCGACTCGGAGAGCCGCCGCCGAAGCTCAGCCAGATCAGCCGACAGGTCGCGCACAACCCCCCACCTCCCCTAAGGAATCAGAGAGCTGGGGCGGGGGCAGAGGCGACGGGTGGCCCGTACGGAGGGGCCCCCGCCGCCGACCGTAGGGAGGTGGTGGGGAGGAGCCGTGAGGGACAGGACCCGTCGCCGGGGGCAACGAGATCCGAGCAATCACTTCCCGTGACAGACCTTGAACTTCTTCCCCGACCCGCACCAACACGGCTGGTTCCGCCCCAACTTCTCGTGCTCGCCCTTGACGATCGGCGCCTGGGTGACCTCTTCCGGAGCGGCGGCGGCCGGAGCGTCGTCGCCCTCCTGGGCGGCCTGGCGGGCGGCGGCCACCTGCATGCCGCTGGCGTCACCGGAGGGGTCCTCGGGAGCGGAGTACTGGACGTTGCGCAGCTCTTGCTGGGGCTGGTTCTCCACGACCACGTCGAGGTGCATGACGTAGCGGATGAAGTCGTCGGAGATGGCGGCGATCATCTGGGTGAACATGTCGTAGCCCTCGCGCTGCCACTCGGTGAGGGGGTCGCGCTGGCCCATGGCCCGGAGGTTGATGCCCTCCTGGAGGTAGTCCATCTCGTAGAGGTGCTCGCGCCAGCGCTGGTCGATGATGGAGAGCATCACCCGGCGCTCGATCTCCCTCATGACCTCGGGGGTGAGGGACTCCTCGCGCTGCTCGTAGTACTGGATGGCCTCGTTGACCAGGCTCTCCCTGATCTGGGCCGGGCTGCGGGCCTCGGCCAGCTCGTCGACGGTGAACGCCGTGGGGTAGTAGGCGCTGACGTCGTGGAGGAGGTTGTCGAGGTTCCAGTCCTCGGAGAAGTCGTTCGGGCAGAAGATGTCGACCTCGCGCCCGATGACGGTCTGCAGGTGCTCGAGGGCCTCGTCACGGAGGTCGGCGCCGTCGAGGATGGCCTGGCGGCGCCGGTACACGACCTTGCGCTGCTGGTTCATGACCTCGTCGTACTTGAGGACGTCCTTGCGGATCTCGGCGTTGCGGGACTCGACGGTGGACTGGGCCTTCTCGATGGCCTTGGTGACCATCTTGGCCTCGATGGGCACGTCGTCGGGGAGGGCCTTGCCCATCACCCAGCTCATGGCCCCGGTGGCGAACAGGCGCATGAGGTCGTCTTCCAGCGACAGGTAGAAGCGGCTCTCACCCGGGTCGCCCTGGCGGCCGGCCCGGCCCCGGAGCTGGTTGTCGATGCGGCGGCTCTCGTGGCGCTCGGTGCCGAGCACGTAGAGCCCGCCGAGGTCGCGCACCTTCTCGCCCTCGGCCTCGCACTCCTCCTTGTACTTCGGGAAAAGCTCGGCCATGCGGGCCTGCCCCTCCTCGGAGTCCAGCAGCAGGCCCTCGGCCAGCACGTCGAGCTGGGCCATGCCCTCCGCGTAGCCGCCGAGGATGATGTCGACGCCCCGACCGGCCATGTTGGTGGCCACGGTGACCGTGTGCAGGCGCCCGGCCTGGGCCACGATCATGGCCTCCCGCTCGTGGTGCTTGGCGTTCAGCACCGCGTGGGCCACGCCCCGCTTGTCGAGCATGCGGGACAGGCGCTCGGACTTCTCGACCGACACGGTGCCCACCAGCACGGGCTGGCCGGCCTCGTAGCGCTCGACCAGATCCTCGACCACCGCTTCGAACTTGGCCTCCTCGGTCTTGTACACGAGGTCGGGCTGGTCCTGGCGGATCATGGTCCGGTGAGTGGGGATCGGCACCACGGCCAGGTCGTAGGTGTGGGCGAACTCGGCGGCCTCCGTCTCGGCCGTGCCCGTCATGCCCGCCAGCTTCTTGTACATGCGGAAGTAGTTCTGGAGGGTGATGGTGGCCAGGGTCTGGTTCTCGGACTTGATCCGGACCCGCTCCTTGGCCTCCATCGCCTGGTGCAGTCCCTCGGACCACCGCCGGCCCTCGAGGATGCGGCCGGTGAACTCGTCGACGATCTTGACCTCGCCGTGCTGGACCACGTAGTCGACGTCGCGCTTGTACAGCTCCTTGGCCCGCAGGGCGGCCAGCAGCTGGTGGACGTAGTTCGACGACAGCTCGTCGTAGAGGTTCTGCACGCCGAGGGACTTCTCGACCTTCTCGATGCCCGCCTCGAGGGGCACCACCGTGCGCTTCTCCTCGTCGACCTCGTAGTCCATGTCGCGGGTCAGGGTGCGGACGATGCCGGCGAACTTGTAATAGAGGGCCGCCGCGTCCTGGACCTGGCCGCTGATGATGAGGGGCGTGCGGGCCTCGTCGACCAGGATCGAGTCGACCTCGTCGACGATGGCGAAGCTGTGGCCCCGCTGGACCATCTGCTCCTTCGACATGGCCATGTTGTCCCGCAGGTAGTCGAAGCCGAACTCGTTGTTGGTGCCGTAGGTGACGTCGCAGGCGTACATGGCCCGCTTGTGCGCAGGCTCCTGGTTGTCGGCGACGATCAGCCCCACGTCGAGGCCCATCCACTTGTGGATGCGCCCCATCCACTCCGAGTCACGCTTGGCCAGGTAGTCGTTGACGGTGATGAGGTGCACGCCTCGACCGGAAAGGCCGTTGAGGTAGACGGGAAGGGTGGAGACCAGGGTCTTGCCCTCGCCGGTCTTCATCTCGGCGATCCAGCCGAAGTGCAGGGCGGCCCCGCCCATGAGCTGGACGTCGTAGTGGCGCTGGCCGATCACCCGCCGGGCCGCCTCCCTGGTCACCGCGAAGGACTCGAGGAGGAGGTCGTTGAGGGCGTCGTCGAGCTCGTCGGGCGGCACGTTGGCCAGGCGCTCGCGGAATTCCACCGTCTTGTGCTGCAGGTCGTCGTCGGACAGCGCCTGGATCTCCGGCTCCAGGGCATTGATGTCGGGCACCAACGTCTGCAGGGCTTTCAGCTTCTTGCCCTCGCCGGCGCGCAAAACTTTGGTCAGGAACGACATGGCAGCCAGTCTACCGGCGCTCGACGGCTCGGCCCCGGGCGGCTGCTGCATGATGCGAGAGGTCGGACCGGGCCACAATGTCGCCGTGGTGCTCCCCTCGCCGGTCAGGACACCGGAGCCGCCCCAGACGGCCGACCAGGTGGACTTCGACGCGCTCGTCCAATGGGCGAAGCGCCGCGACCCGGTCCGATGGGCCCTGGGCGCCATCATCGTCGTCTGGTCGCTGATCTTCATCCGCCTGGGGGCCCTGCGTCACAACCGCTTCGGCACCTTCGGCTTCGACCTGGGCATCTACGACCAGGCCATATGGCTGCTGTCGCGCTTCGAGCCGTCCTACATCACCCTGCGGGGGCTCGACTTCTGGGGGACGCACGGCAACCCCATCCTGTTGCTGTTCGTCCCCTTCTACTGGCTGGGCGCCGGCCCCATCTTCCTGCTGGTGGTCCAGGTCGCCTCCCAGGCGGCGGGCGCGGTGGCCGTCTTCCTCCTGGCCCGGGACCGGTTCCAGAGCCGCTGGCCCGCGGTGGCCATGGCCGGCGTGCTGCTCCTGCACCCCACGTACCAGTACCTCGTCTGGGAGTTCTTCCATCCCGACGCCCTGGCGTTGGGACCGCTGCTCTTCGCCTACTGGGCGGCCCGGGCCAGGCGGTGGAGGTGGTTCGCGGTGTCGGCCGCGCTGGCCCTGGCGTGCAAGGAGGACGTGGCCCTGGCCATCATCGTCATGGGCGTGCTCATCGCCGTCCGAGGCGACCGCCGGATCGGCATCGTGACCTCGGTGGTGGCCGCGGTCTGGTTCATGGTGGTCACCCGGGTGATCATCCCCTTCGCCAACGGCATCGGGCCCTTCTACGACAGCTTCTTCGGCGAGTTCGGCTCCTCGGCGGGCGAGGTGACGAAGAACGTGCTCACCAATCCGGAGAAGGCCATCAACGTCGCCACCCGCCCGACGCGCATGGACTACTACCGGATGATGCTGGCCCCCGTGGCGTTCCTGCCCCTGCTGGCCGTGCCCACCCTGCTGATCGCCGCGCCCATGATCGGCGTCAACGTCCTGTCGTCGTTCCCGTATCAGCAGGAGATCCGGTACCACTACGCCGCGCTGGTGGTGGGCGCCATCATCCTGGCCACCGTCGAGGCCATCGCCTCCTTCGGCCGGACTGCGACGACCCGGGCCTTCCTGGTGGGGCTGGTGGCCGCCACCTCACTGGCCGCCACGGTGGCCTGGGGCCCGTCACCGATCAGCACCAAGTACCGCAGTGGGATCTGGGCCCTGTACCCCGACGCCCGCAACCCGATTCGGGAGCGGGCCGTCGCCATGGTCCCGTCCCAGGCGTCGGCGAGCGTCCACTACAACTTTGCCCCCCACATGACCCACCGGAAGCAGATCTACGAGTGGCCGGCCCCCTGGGAGGCCATCAACTGGGGCGTCCGGGGCGAGAATCTGCACGACCCCGCCACCGTGAGATGGATTCTCGTCGACCGGGGGCAGATGAGCGACACCGACCGGCCCCTCCTCACCCGGCTGGTGGCCGACGGGGAGTTCGTGATCCGCTTCGAGGAGCAGAACATCGTCGTCGCCGAGCGGGTACGGGCGCCGTCGCCGTAACCCCGCTCAGGGGGCCGCTCGGCCCTGGCCCCCGCTCAGGGGGCCGCTCGGGCCCTGGCCCCCCTCTCAGGGGCGGCGGGCCACGCAGAGCAGGGACTGGCCGGCGGGGGGCGGCCACCGGCGCTCCAGCCGGCTGACCACCGGCACCACCAGCCGGTCGAAGGTCATGGCCGACCACCGCTTGGTGGGCGTCTGCCCCAGCTTGGTGGCCAGGACCCACCAGGCTGCCGCGCCGACCAGGTTCACGTACCGCAGGTCCACCACCTCGAGCCCGGCCTCCGTCACCAGGTCGCGCAGCTGCTCGGCGTGGTAACGGCGGTGGTGGCCGATACGGCGGTCGAAGTCGCTGTAGAGCGCCTCGAAGGCCGGCACGTAGAGCACCAGACGGCCACCGGAGCCGAGGGCCTTCTCCAGCGAGCGCAGCGCCCGGGCGTCGTCGGCGATGTGCTCCAGCACGTTGACCAGCACGACGGCGTCGAACTGGCCGAGGTCGGGGGCGTCGTCGACGTCGGCCTGCAGCACCGTGACGTCATCAGAGCCCGCATACCGGTCCTCGAGCACCGACACGCAGCGGGGGGACACGTCGGTGGCGGTGACGGTGCGACCGTCGAGCAGGCGGTCGGTGAGTGTCCCGTGCCCCGCGCCCACCTCGAGCACCCGGTTTCCCAGGTAGGGGGCCATCAGGGAGTAGATCCAGTCGGCGTAGCGCACCGCGTCGTCGAGGTTGTCGAGGGTGCCGGCCAGCTCCTCGTCGGCCTCGTCGGTGGCGGCCGGGAGGGCGTGGGTCCTCGGCCGCAGCCGGCCCCGGAAGCGGAGGCGCTCTCCGACCTCGGAGTAGCGGATGATGCAGAACAGGGCCCGCACGCCGTCTTTCCAGCCGATCTTCTTGCCTTCGGCGTAGGTCCGGCCCGAGTAGGAGATGCCGACCTCGTAGATGCGCCAGCCGCCCCGGGCCACCTTGGCGGTGATCTCGGGCTCGATGCCGAACCGGTCCTCCTCGAGGTCGAAGCTCTCGAGCACCTCCCGGCGGAACGCCTTGTAGCAGGTCTCCATGTCGCTGATGCTGAGGTTGGTGACCATGTTGGACACGGTCGTCAGGAACCGGTTTCCCACGCTGTGCCAGTAGTAGAGGACCCGGTGGGGGCGCGATGTGTGGAAGCGCGACCCGAAGACCACGTCGGCCCGGCCGTCGAGCAGCGGCGCCAGCAGTGACCCGTACTCGGCCGGGTCGTACTCCCAGTCGGCGTCCTGGACGATCACGTAGGGCAGCGTCGCCTCGGAAAAGCCCCGGCGCAGGGCGGCGCCCTTGCCCTGGTTCCGTCCCTGCGACAGGACGCGCACGCGGGAGTCGTCGATCTCCCCGAGGATCAGCGGCGTGGAGTCGGTGGACCCGTCGTCGACGACGATGACCTCCCCGGTGTACGGCGAGGCGAGGACCCGTTGCACCACCGCGGCCACCGTGGGCGCCTCGTTGTAGCAGGGCATGACCACTGACAGGCAGCGCTCGATGGGCCGTTGCCCACCCCCGCCGTCGGGCATCGTCACTGGCCGGCCCTCTCCGAGGCGCTCATCCCGGCATGCCCATCTGGTGGCGGACGCCGTCGGCCAGCGCCTCCACGTGCGACGTCGCGCAGCTGCCCTCGCCCAGATGGCTGTGGGAGCCGGCCGGCTTCGCCTCACCGTCGTTGGCGGTCGGCGACCCGAAGACCACGCTCGAGTAGGCGAGATCCCGGCACGATTCCAGGGGCGGGCCGTAGTACTCGGTCCACATGACCGACCAGGAGTCGAGGTTCCGCCAGTGGTCGGGCACCCGGATCCCGCCGATCTCACTGACCTCGCCGGTGGCCTCGTCACGGACCTTTGCCACCCACCAGCCGCCGCCGGGCGTGAACACCTTCATCCCGTACGCCCGTCCGGCCTGCCACATGTAGGGGATGCGGCAACTCCAGCCCTCGCCCTCACCGCTGAAGCGGGTCGTACCGGGGCCCTCCGCCTCCTCGGCGTCCCAGATCGAGAAGATGGCCATCTTCCCGAGGCTGCCGTCGGCCCGGTTGCCCTTGGTCTGCAGACCGAGGTAGCCGCCCTCACCGCCGATCAACCGGAACTGGTGGGCCCAGAAGTAGGTGGAGTCGGGGCCGGGGTCCGTCTCCGGCATCACCAGGTGCTCGAAGCTGTTGTACCCGGCGAGGAGGGTGCGGGCGAACGACGTGGAGGGCGGCCACCGCCACTCGGTGTAGGTGCCTTGCGGTGTGGCTGCGGGCCGACGCAGCTTCTTGAACGCAGCCAACGCTATGGCGCGCTCGGCCGGCAACAGGCCCCCGCCGCCCACGTCACGTCGCCGGTTCGATCTGCGATCGGAGCTGGAGCTTGATCAGGATGTTGGCCACGTGGTTCCGCACGGTGCTCTCCGACACCCCCAGCTCGGCGGCGATCTGGGCGTTCTCGTGGCCCAGCGCCACCAGCTTCAGGACCGAGACCTCTCGCTCCGTCAGGCGGGCCGAGGTGAGGAGCGGGTCCTCCAGCGCCTTGACGGGACCGGAGAACTCGGCCAGGAGCTTGGAGGCGAGGCCCGGGGAGATGAGGCTCTGCCCGCCGAAGACCGCCCGAACCGCGTCGGCCACCTCTTCGATGGAGACCTCCTTGAGGAGGTAGCCGTTGGCGCCGGCCTTGACCGCCCCGTAGAGGTCGTCCTCCTCGTCGCTGACGGTGAGGACGATGATCCTGGTGGTCGGGAAGAGCTGGCGGATCAGGCGGGTGGCCTCGATGCCGCCCATCCGGGGCATGCGGACGTCCATGAGGACGACGTCGGGAGCGAGCTCCTCGACGCGGGAGACCGCCTCCTGGCCATCGGCCGCCTCGGCGACCACCTCGATGTCGTCCTCGGCTTCCAGGACCATCCGCAGACCACGGCGGAACAGATCGTGGTCGTCGGAGATGACGACGCGGATGCGATCGTCGCCACCAGGGCCGGCCTGCTGCACTAGTGCCCCACCAGGTGACGTTGGCGATGCTCACGGCGAGTCAGGGGCGCCGATGGCAAGGCCGCAGGACGAAGGCGCACGTTGAGTGCGTCGAGGACGAGAACGCCGCCAGCGGTGGCCCTGGCCGGCGTGAGCGCGGCAAATGTGGCCTGATGGGGCACTAGCTGGCTTCGATGAGGCCGATGTCGCCGTCGTTGCGACGGTAGACCACGGCGGCCACACCGTCGGTGTTGTTGAAGAGGTAGAAGTCGTGCCCGAGCACGTCCATCTGCAGGGCCGCCTCCTCCGGTGTCATCGGCTTCATGTCGAACTGCTTGGTCTTGACGATCCGGGGCGGGCCTTGCTCGTCGGGCCCGGGCTCGTCGTCGACGTCGAACTGTGGGGTCGAGTCTACCTGGTGGTGCTTGGGGTGCGTCCGACTGATGAGACGGCTTTTCAGCTTGTCGATCTGGTGCTCGAGCTTGTCGACGACCTTGTCGAGCGACGTCAGCGAGTCGGCGGACGCCGCCTTGGCCCGGATGATCCGCCCGTGACCGCGCAGGGTGGCCTCACAGACCTCCTTGGCCGAGATGCGGGGATTTCGCTCCTCGATGAAGTGGACCTCGGCGTGCTCCCAGCCCTGGTGGTGGCGTGACAGCCGGCCGACTTTCTCCTCCGCTGCGGTGCGCAGGCGCTCGGTGACTTCGACGTTGCGACCGTGAATCGTCACTTCCACAGCTGCCTCCTCGACGCGGCCATGGCCGAGTGTACGTGCCCCCGGCCGGGGGGCGTCCGGGCTGCGGCGACGACGTGGACCGCCTCGGCTCCCGCGTCCCTGAGGGCCCGGGCGGCGGCGGCCACCGTGGCGCCCGTGGTCACCACGTCGTCGACCACCAGCACCCGCCGCCCCTCGAGTGACCGCCGGGCGCCGAACGCCGGCCCGGCGTGGCGGGCCATGGCGTCCCGGCCGGTCTGAGCCGGCCCCGGCCGGCGCCGGAGCAGGGACCGGCACGGAAGGTGCAGCTCACGGGCGACGGCCTGGGCCAGCAGCCGGGCCTGATCGAACCCGCGGGCCCGCAGGCGGGCGGGTGTGGTCGGCGCCCATGTCACGACGTCGATGCCCGGCGGCGCGACCGCCGCCATCCCCCGGGCCAGGAACGGCACCGAGCTACGGGCGTTGCGGTACTTGAGCCGGGCGACCAGCTCCCGCCCCGCACTGTCGTAGGCCAGGAAGGCGGCACACCCGTCCACGCCCGCCGGAGCCGGCAACGACGGCGCCCGGCGCAGCTCGGCCGCACACCCCGCGCAGGGGGCGGGCCCCTGCGCCCCGCACACGGGGCACGTCGTCGGAAGAAGCACCCCCCGAGACTATGAAGGGCATGGGACATCTCGGTCTTCGGGCCCAGACGTACCGTGACGGTAGTCCTGGGCCCGAAGAACGGTTCAGATCAGGTGCCGACCGTCCACGAGGACAGGTACTCGACCTGCTCGGGGGTGAGGACGTCGATCTCCACGCCCATGGTCTCCAACTTGAGGCGGGCGATCTCGGCGTCGATGTCGCGGGGGACGTCGTAGACCTTGTTGTCGAGCGAGCCCTTCTGGGCGAGGACCCACTCGGCGCACAGGGCCTGGTTGGCGAAGCTCATGTCCATGACGGCGGCGGGGTGGCCCTCGGCGGCGCCCAGGTTGACCAGGCGGCCCTCGGCGATCACCAGGATGCGGCGGCCGTCGATGAGGAACTCCTCGGCCATGGCCCGGGCCATGCGGCGCCCGCCCCGCTCCTCGGCCATGGTGGCCAGGGCGGCGAGGTCGATCTCGATGTCGAAGTGGCCGGAGTTGGCGAGGATGGCGCCGTCCTTCATGACCTCGAAGTGCTCGGCGCGCAGGACGTCGCGGTCGCCGGTGACGGTGACGAAGATGTCACCGATGCGGGCGGCCTCGCTCATCGGCATGACGCGGTAGCCGTCCATGACGGCCTCGAGGGCCCGCAGGGGGTCGACCTCGCAGACGACCACGTTGGCGCCCATGCCCTGCGCCCGCTCGGAAAGGCCCTTGCCGCAGTAGCCGTAGCCGGCGACGACCATGACCTTGCCGGCCAGCAGGACGTTGGTGGCCCGGATGATCCCGTCGAGGGTGGACTGGCCGGTGCCGTAGCGGTTGTCGAACATGTGCTTCGTGTCGGCGTCGTTCACGGCGACGATCGGGAACTTCAGCGCCGCGTCGGCCTCCATGGCCCGCAGGCGGATGACGCCGGTGGTGGTCTCCTCGGTGCCGGCCAGCACGTTGGCCACCAGCTCCGGGCGCTCACGGTGCAGGCGGGACACGAGGTCGCAGCCGTCGTCCATGGTCATCTGCGGACCGGCGTCGAGCACGGCGTCGATGTGGCGGAAGTAGGTGTCGGTGTCCTCGCCCTTGATGGCGTAGGTGGCGATCCCCTCGTCGAGGGCCAACGACGCGGCCACGTCGTCCTGGGTGGACAGGGGGTTCGACGCACAGGCCACGACGGTGGCCCCGCCCGCCTTGAGGGTGCGCAGCAGGTTGGCCGTCTCCGTGGTGATGTGGAGGCAGGCGCCGATGGTGATGCCCTCCAGCGGGCGCTCCTTGGCGAAGCGCTCGCGGATGCTGGTCAGCACCGGCATGTGGCTGTCGGCCCAGGCGATCCGCTGGCGGCCGAGCTCGGCCAGAGCGGGGTCGGCGATGTCGTAGTTGGTCTGGTCGGTCACTCAGAGGCTCCTTCGTCTTCACCCGCTGCGGTCAGCAGGGCGTCCTTGATCTGTTCCTGGGCCGGGATGGGCCCCGGGTCGATGCCCTCCTGGTAGGCCATGTGCAACGAGGTGACGTTGCCCACCAGGATGAGGTCGAGCAGCTGGGCCAGCTCGCCCTCGCCCTCGGCCTGGACCTGCTCCACCGACGACACCACTTCGTCGAGCAGGTCGGCGGTGATGTTGAAGCGGTGCATCACTTGGGGGTGCTCGAAGTCGTGGCGCAGGTTCACCAGCGTGAACAGCTGACGGGTCACGTCGCCGTGCTGGCCCCACCCCGACACCTCGTTGTGGCACAGCTCGGACTGGGCGTTCCAGAACGCCGGGCATTTCGCGTTCTCGTTGATGTCGGTCTTCCAGCGTTGGGCGGCGACCGCCCCGAGGCCTCCGCCGCCGTGGATGAGCGGCATGGTCCGGGCGATGCGGCGGGCAAGCTGCTGAGCGAGGTTGTCGGACTTCGACAGCTGGTCGCGACGCGTCCTGAGCTGCTCCACCGCGGCGTCGATCCAGTACGTGGCCCCGGGGAACAGGCCGATGTCCTCGAGGACGACCAAGGGCGGGATCGCCAGGGCGCCGAGGCCGGCCCGGGGCTGCGGGATGTCGTCGGGGACGCCGACCACCGGCACGCCCCACGACTCAGCGAGGTGGCCGAGCTCGCCGCCCCGGGTGACGGCCACCACCCGGGCCCCTTGCAAAGCGGCCGCGGTGACGGCCTCGACCGTCTCCTCCGTGTCGCCGGAGAAGGAGATGGCGAACACCAGGGTGCCCTCGTCGACGAAGGCGGGCACGTGGTAGCTGCGGAACACCAGCACCGGAAGAGGCAGGTAGGGCCCGGCGGCGGCCATGAGGACGTCGCCGGCGATGCCGCTGCCGCCCATGCCGAGCACCACCACCTGCTCGATCTCCTCCCGGTCGGGAAGGCCGTCGAGGCCCCGGGCCTCGTCGCGCGCCACGCAGACCTGCTCGGGAAGGGCCAGGGCGGCGTCGAGCATGTGCTGGGTGTCGAGCACACCGGCGGGTGCTTCCTTCACGAACGTCATCGGGCCTCCTGGTGGCTGCGCCCGCCGGCCCCTGATGGCCAGCCGGCAGGGGCCTTCGCTCCGCTCCGGCAAGGCCGGCAGGCCAGGCCGGCGTTCTCCGCTCTCACTGGGCCTCGAAGGTCGGTCGGAGGCCTTCGGCCTCGGCCTTGGCCGTCAGCCGCTCGTGCTCATCGTCGGAGACGGTTTCGGCCTCGTCGATCAGCATCACGGGGATCCCGTCGCGCACGGCGTACCGCCGGCGGAGCCGGGGGTTGTACAGCGAGTCCTCGTCGGTGAAGTAGATGAGCGGTCCCTTGTCCTCGGGACAGGCGAGTATCTCCAGCAGCATGGGGTCGAGCGCCATCTACGTCTCCTCTTTGATCAACGCCAGCACCTCGGAGAGGTGCTCCTTGCACGAACCCTCGTCCGCAGCTTCCAGATTCAGCCGGAGCAGGGGTTCGGTGTTGGACGGTCGCAGGTTGAACCACCAATCGCCGAGGTCCACCGTGAGCCCGTCGATCCGCTCCTGCTCCGCATCAGCGTACGCCTCCGAGACGCGCTCCACCGTTCCGGGCGGATCCGAGACCTCCACGTTGACCTCACCGGAAGCCGCGTAGCGCTCCAGCGGCTTGCGCAGCTCCGACAGGGGCTCCGGCACGCGCGACAGCTCTTCCAGGACGACCATGGTGGCGATCAGGCCCGAATCGGCCCGGTAGTTGTCCCGGAAGTAGTAGTGGCCGGAGTGCTCGCCGCCGAACACGGCGTCGGTCTCGGCCATCACCGACTTGATGAACGAGTGGCCCACCCGGGTGCGGATCGGCCGGCCCCCGTTCTCCTCGATGATCTCCGGCACGGACTTCGAGCAGATCAGGTTGTAGATGATCGCCAGGTCGGACTTCCCGGCCTGCTTCGCCTTCTCGAGGATCGACTTGGCGACGAAGGCGGTGGTGGTGGAGCCCGACATGGGCTCGGCCTTCTCGTCGATGAGGAAGACCCGGTCGGCGTCGCCGTCGAAGGCCAGGCCGACGTCGGCGCCCACCTCGAGCACCCGGGCCTGCAGCGCCTTCAGGTTGTCGGGGTTGATGGGGTCGGGCGGATGGTTGGGGAACGTGCCGTCGAGCTCGCCGAACATCACCTCGAGCTCGTACGGCAGGCCCTCGAAGACCACGGGGGCGACGAGGCCGCCCATGCCGTTGGCGGTGTCGGCCACCACCTTGAGGGGCCGCAGCGAGTCGACGTCGACGAAGGACCGCACGTGGTCGGCGAACTTCTCGAGCAGGTTCTGCTCGGAGACGGCGCCCTTGGAGTCGGCCGGCGGCAGGTCGCCGGCCTCGACCATCTCCTTGATGTCGGCCAGGCCGGTGTCCTGGCCAACGGGCTTGGCCCCGGCCAGGCACAGCTTGATCCCGTTGTACTTCGCCGGGTTGTGGGAGGCGGTGAACATGGCGGCCGGGGCGTCGAGCGACCCGGCGGCGTAGTACGCCAGGTCGGTGGAGATGAGGCCCAGGTCGACCACGTCGACCCCCTGGGAGGTGACGCCGTCGGCGAACGCCTCGGTCAGCTCGACCCCGGAGGGGCGCATGTCGCGACCGACCAGGATGCGGGGGGCACCGGTGAACTTGGCGAACGCGGCGCCCACGGAGCGGGCGAGGTCGGCGTCGAGTTGGTCGGGTACGACGCCCCGAATGTCGTACGCCTTGAAGATGGAATCGAGCCTGGACACCCCGGTGACCCTAGTTGGGCCAGGATGTCGGACGTGATCTCAGTCGTCATGCCCGCCCACGACGAGGAGGCTTTCCTGGCCTCGGCGGTCCGCGACGTGGCCGAGGGAATGCGGTCCCGGGGTGACTTCGAGGTCCTGGTGGTCGAGAACGGCTCGACCGACGCCACTGTCGACGTGGCGAAGCGTCTGGCCGAGGAGATCCCGGAGCTGCGAGTCCTGTCGCTCGGCGCCGCCGACTACGGCAAGGCCCTGCGCATGGGCTTCCTGTCGGCCCGGGGCGAGATGGCCGCCTTCTTCGACGTCGACTACTACGACCTCGGCTTTCTCGACCGGGCCGTCGCTCTCATCGAGGCGCCGGACGGCCCCGCAGTGGTCGTCGGGTCGAAGCGGGGCGAGGGCGCGATCGACACCCGGCCCTGGCCGCGACGGATGGTGACCCTCGTGTTCTCGACCATCCTGCGGGTCGGATTCGGGCTGAGCGTCTCCGATACCCATGGCATGAAGGTCCTGCGCTGCGCACCCCTGGTCCCGCTGGCCGAACGGTGCCGGTTCGGCACCGACCTGTTCGACACCGAGCTCATCCTGCGAGCCGAGCGGGTCGGTCTGAAGTCGGGCGAGGTGCCGGTGATCGTGCAGGAGCTGCGCCCGTCGAGGAGCTCCATCGCCCGCCGCATCCCCCGCACCATGGCCAACCTGGTCCGCCTGCGCCTCGCGCTCTGGCAGGAGCGGGCCTGAGCATTCGGTCTTTGTCCGCTGGACTACCGCAGCGGTAGCTGAGCGGACAAAGAGCCGCCGGTCATTGGGGCGGGAAGCGGATGAGGGCCGGCTTCTCGAAGTTCTTGCTGGGGAGCTTGACCGGTCGGGTGTTGTCGCGGCGGACCAGGTCGAGATTGCCGAGGACACCCTGGCACTTGTCCTTGAACGTTTTGTAGCCGGGCGCCCAGACGACCCACACCGTGCCCGTGGGGCCGGCCCGGTCGAGCAGCATCTGGGCGAAGGGTGCGGGATCGGCTGCCTTGTTGACCTCGGCGTAGTCCACCCAGTCGACGAGCTGGGGGGGCGTGGCGCGGGGAAACGTGAGGTGCTGGGCGCCCAACCCGTCATCGGGGAGGAGGCGGCTGACCGAGGGGCCGAGCTGGTCGGGGCAGTACGCGACGACGTCGCCCGGCTGGACGCCCTTCTCCAGGGCGGCCGCCACCCGTGCCGCTGACGTGCGGTCGCCGAAGACGTTGGGGGCGGTGGCCCAGAAGCCGAAGACCACGACGGCGGCCAGCACCGCGTGGCGGACCCTGCGGTCGAGGAGCCGGATGGTGCCCAGGGCGGCGAGGAGGATGATCATCGGGAACAGCACCGAGGCGTAGCGGACGGCGAAGGCGGAGCGACCGATCACGGTGGCCACGATGGCGACGGCGAGCGTGCCGAACCCCACAATGGCCACGTGCCGGCCACCGGGACGGCTGCGCAGGTCGATCTCAATGCGGCGGCCGTCGACCGCCCGGCCGAAGAGGGCCAGGGCGATGAGGACGTAGGTGATCATGCCCACGACCAGCCCGGGATCCCAGTAGCCCCCGGAGAAGTGGAAGACGGTGTCCACCATGGAGCGGAGCCGCCCTGGTCCGCCCCACGGAGTGCCCGTGTGCCCGAGCTGGTAGAGGAAGGAGGGCACCCACGGCACGAACGCGAGCGACCCGACGGCCATGGCCACCAGCCCCCGGCGCGCCCCCTCCCTGGTGGGCGGGGGAGCACGTCGGGCCAGCACGATCAGGATCACGCCGGTGACGAACAGCAGGTAGAGGGACCAGTAGTGGGTCAGGAGGAGGGCCCCGGTGACCAGCCCGACGCCGACGGCCGCCCGGCGGGAGCCCGGCCGCTCGAGCAGCTCCATCACGGCCAGGTATCCCACCAGCACCAGCACCACGACCATGGAGTACATGCGGGCCTCGGTGGCGTAGCGGACAGCGAACGGCGAGGCGGCCAGCAGGATGACGGCGGACCAGGCAACCGCCCGTCCGCCGAGGCGGCGCCCGGCCACCCAGGCGAGGGGCAGGGCGACGACGCCGAAGAGGCCGGGGAGGAACCGGACCGAGAGGTCGCCGTCGCCGAAGATGCGCATCCAGCCGTGGAGCAGCGCGTAGAAGAGCGGCGGAGCACCGTCGTGGCGCAGCCCTTCGGCCAGGTCGCCCAGCGGCAGCCGGGCGATGTTGACGGTCTGGGCCTCGTCGAGCCAGAGCGCCGACACCGTGGCGAAGCGGACGACCACGGCGATGACGAGGGCGAAGCCGGTGGCCACGGTCAGCCAGCGCACCCCCGGGCCGTCGGGCACCTCGTCGGGCGGCGCGTGCCGGTTCCCGGCGCGTGTGGAGGCGACGGCCTCGGTCAGATCCAAAGAAGCGTGCGGGCGGGCGCTGGGCTCAGGTGCCGCGATCGGGCACTGTCACGGAGGGTCGCGAGGGCGGCGTCGGAGGCGGTGAGGCTCCGAGGTCGCCGAGGGACACGGCGGGCTCGGTGTCGCGGCGGGGGTCGTCGAAATGCATGGGGCCGAGGCGGTAGAAGGCGATGGCGAGGGCGATGCCGCCCAGTGTGAGCAGGTACCCGAGCCCCTCGGCCGGGGTGAACCCGTAGTGGATCTCCACGTGGTTCGACGTGGGGATCACCACCATCAGGTTCGGCGTGACGCGGTACGGGCCCTTGGCGCCGGAGGCCCGCCAGTTCGGGAAGTACGAAGCCTTCACCAGCACCGGTGAGCCCACGCGGTCGACGTCGAAGCTGATGTCGTTGTCGTCGGAGGAGATGTTGCGGACCTGGGCCGGCTGGATGGGCCGGCGCTCCGGAGGGTCGACGGCAACGCCCGAGCCCACGGTCTCCACATCGGACTGCACCTTCCGGGCCTCGACCCGCTCCCACTCCTTGGGGCCCGAGGCGGCGAGGAACACGTCCTGGGCGCCGAAGTCCGTGTACCAGTTCACGCTCATGTTGAGCCAGGGCACTTCGCCCTTCACCGGGCCGGTGACGACCGCAGGCTGGAAGTTCAGCGGCGACACCAGCTCCGCGCCCCGGATGTCGTAGATGATCCACCGGCCGGTGGTGGCCACCTGCCTGAGGTCCGGGTGCACGTTGGCCTGGGCGATGGTCTCAGGCGAGAACGCCATGTAGTAGCGGGCGCCGAGGAGCTGGAGGTGGCGCACGCCGTCGGCCACGTTCATCGTGGGGTACGGCAGCTCGCGCATGGGGTTCGACGGCGCCTTCGACAGCTCGGCCGCCGACATGAAGTGGTACGGCACCGTGGCCGACGACTCGAAGTAGAGGCCCTCCATAGAACCGATGCAGCTGTCGGTCCAGTAGGGCAGGAGCATCAGGGCCATGGGCGTGCCGAAGCGGTCGAGGCCCGACTCGTATTCCCAGTGGGCCCGTCCGCATCCATGGGTGCGACCGACGTCGGCCATGGTGTCCACGAGGGCCTTGTACTCGGGATAGGCCGTTTTGCGCTCGTACCCCGAGTAGTTCCACTTGGCCCACGAGGGGATGAAGCTGGTGTCGTTGGAGGCCGGCTTCGGCAACCAGCCGGGGAGGACGCCCAGCGGGAGGCCGACGATCATCCACACCATCAGCGCGGCGCCGACCGGCGTGAGCAGGCGGCCCAGGCGCGACGGCTGCTCCGGGTCGGTGGCCAGCCAGCGGCCGATGGCCGGGCCGAGCTCGGTGACCGCCACTCCGGCCAGCAGGTAGAGGGACAGGTACCAGAACGGAAGGATCCGGGCGTTCCAAAGGCGGCCCTGTGGCGCCACGATGAACAGGGCGCCGGCGATGGTGGCCATGCCCAGGAGGAACAGACCGGTGCGCCGCCGGTTGATGACGCTCAGGACGGCCCCGAGCAGGGCGAGGGCGACCACCCAGCGGATATTCTGGGGGAAGAGGTTCTTGCTGTACTCGGTGAGCTTCTCCCAGCCCATGTTGTTGGCGTAGGGGAGTCGGAACGCGAACGGCACCGACCAGAAGGCGGCGAGCATCGCCCCCACCGCGAACACCCCGGCCACGAAGCCCAGGCGGCGCCGGCCCGGGCGCAGCAGGTAGAGGACCAGGGCGCCGGTCACCGCGAACAGCGTGGGCAGGAGGTGGGTCAGCCCGGTGAGGGCCAGCAGGACACCGGCCAGGGCCCGGTGCTTCCCGGTGTCGAGGCCCCGGGCGACCACCCCGAGGAAGAGCATGGCGAACGACAGGCTGATGGAGAAGGAGAACTCACCGGCCAGGGTCGAGGGGATGTTGCCGCCGTAGATGGTGAAGCCCCGGTCGAAGAGGAACGGCACGGTGGCCACCGCGAGCACCGGCGGCCCCGGGAACCGCATGCCCGACAGTCGACCGAAGGCCCATGCTGCGATCGGCAGGGTCAGAATGCCGGCGATGGTGATCAGCTTGAAGGCGACCTCGTAGGGCAGGACGAAGCTGAGCAGGGCGATGACCAGGGCCGGCAACGGGAAGTAGAACTGGTAGGCGGGGAAGCCGGCGTACCAGTCGGGTGCCCAGCCCGTGAGCCGGCCCTTCGGCAACAGGTGGTCCTTCAGGTAGTCCGGCCCCCAGACATGGGAGCCCGTGTCGCCACCTGCAGGCGTGGTGTCGGCGAAGATGAGGTTCGGCTGGAGCTGGGCGAAGGTGAAGATGACCGCGCCGGCCACCACCACGAACGTGATGAGCGACTCGATCGAGGGCTTCGTGGTCAGGCGGGTCCTCGTCGCATCGACGATTCTGTGCCGGACAGCGTCCACCGCCGGCCTCCGGGAACCTGGCATGGGCCCTATCTTGTCATCCCCGCTCGGAAGCCCGGGATCAGGGACGGGCCAGGGCGAGCCGCCGCAGCTACTTCGTGGCCACCAACTGCAGCACCGAAGGGAGCGTCAGGCGCTCGCCACCCCGGTCCCACCAGCGGTTCTCGCAGGCGGAGCAGGAGTGCATGGTGACCTTCTGGTCGTGGACGTGCAGACCGATTTCGACCAACCGGTTCGAGCGGCAGACAGGACAGGACATGGCGAACCCCCTCGTTCGTTTCGAGCCTCCCAAGGCAGTTCACGTATCGGCATCCCCGGTCCGAACCTTGAGCGGCGGCGCGCCGTGTGGAGAAAATGTGGAACGATTGCCGCTCCGGAACAGTCAAAGGCGGTTATGAGGATCGAAATGCGGCTGCGGGGCCTTCAGAAAGTTGCCGGCGCGCTGGCGCTCACGCTGGCGGCGTGCTCGTCCGCGGACGGGGGCGGCAACTCGGCGAAGTCCCAGGCCGCGTCGGCCACCACCCTGGGCACACTGCCTCCCGTCACGTCCGAGAGCACGACGAGCACCAGCAGCACCACCACCACCACCGAGCCCGCCACCTCGTCGACCACCGCCGCCCCGGCTCAGCCGTCGGTGGCGGCCACGCTTCCCAAGGTGAGGGCCCTGCAGGAGCGCCTCGCCGAGCTCGGCTACGACGTGGGCACGCCCGACGGCAGATGGGGCGCCCGCACCACGTACTCGCTGATGGCCTTCCAGAAGGTCGAGGGCCTCACCGCCGACGGCGCTGACGGCCCCCAGACCCAGGCCGCGCTGGCCGCGGCCACCAAGCCCGGGCCCATGGTCCCCGGCGGGGCGGCCACCAGGATCGAGATCGACGTGGCCCGCCAGGTGATGTTCCACTGGGTCAACGGATCGCTGGCCCGCATCCTCACCGTGTCCACCGGCAACAACGAGCGCTACTGCGTCGACGGCGAGTGCTCCGTCGCCGTGACGCCGGGTGGCACCTTCCGCATCGGGCGCAAGGCGGCCGGCCTCGAGGTCGCCCCCCTCGGCGAGCTGTGGTGGCCCATGTACTTCAACGGCGGGATCGCCATCCACGGGTCGCCCTCGGTGCCCGCCTATCCGGCGTCCCACGGCTGCATACGCATCCCGATGTACGCAGCGCCGACCTTCTACGACGAGGTAAGCGCCGGCACCCGCGTGCACGTGCTGAACAGCCCGGAGGCGGAGGCGCCGCCCGACGAGGGCAAGGCCGTCCCCAACGCCGTCGTCCCGCCCGACACGACCACCACCACCTCGCCGCCCCAGACCACCACCACGACCACGGTCGAAGTGGTCCCCGAGACCGCCACCACGACCACGGGGCTGCCGGCCACCATCCCGGCCACCACGGGCCCGTAGCGGGCCGGTCAGCCGGTCAGCCGGTCAAGGTCAGGTACAGCAGGGTGAAGAGGTTGAAGGCGGCGTGGGCGACGATGCCTGCCCCCAGCCGGCCCGTGCGGATGGCCAGCATGGCCAGCACCGCGCCGAACGCGGTGAGGCTGAGCATGACGAGCACGACGGCTTTGAACGGGAGGGCGCTGGCGTGGGCCAGACCGAACGCCACCGACGAGAGAAGCACCGCCACGCTGTTCGGCACCCGACGCTTCTGCAGCGCGCGGAGCAACAGCCCGCGGAAGAACAGCTCCTCGACGATGGGCGCGCCCACGGCAACGGAGAGGACCAGGCCGATGAAGGCCAACCCCTGCGACTTGTCGAGCAGGTCCTGCACGGGGCCGGACACCTCGGGCTCCCCCAGCAGCGGCTGGAGGAGCAGGCCGATGGCGGGAAGGAGCAGCAGTTGGACGGCCAGGGCCACGAGCACGCCGACGCCGAGGTCCGACCACCTGGCGCGGAAGCCGAAGTCGTCACCGAGGTGGCCGGCGCCCTTGTTCCGGCTGGCCATCACCGCGGCGCCCACCATCCCAGTCCACAGCCCGGCCTGGCTGACCGCCTGACCCAGGAGGTCCAGGTCCTCGTCTCCGGTCGCGGCGTACCACAGCGCGGCGATCAGGCTGGCCAGCGAATAGCCGCCGAACAGGCCGACCAGGAAGTCGCCGAGCCCCCATCGCGGCTGACGAGGCAGGGGCGCGGCAGTGGCCGGCTCCGCGGGCGTCTGGGGGTACTGGGGCTCCACCGACCCCAGCGTAGGGAGAGTTAGGAGGCTACCGACGTCGACATGCCGGGCGACGCGCTGGCGCGGCGGTCGTGGCCGGTCCAGCCGCGCGGCGGCGACAGCCTGTCGGCGTGCCGGGTGCAGAGGTCGATGGCAGCAGGGTCGGGTTCGCCCTGGTCGAGCAACCACACCGTACGGGTGGCGTACTGGAACGTCAGCACGGCGGTGGCGGGCGCACCGCAGCCCGGGCGGGCGCAGAGGGGCGAGCGGAGCATCAGGGCAACGTACCCGGCGGGCGTCGCCCCGGCGCGGATGCCCCCCTCGCAAGGCCGAGAGCGCCTGCGGGCCGGTAACCGGCAGCGCGGCCTACCATGGAGGGCAATGACTCCCCCGCTTCCCGACCCTCGCGGCGCGCGCAAGGACCGGCCGCCGGGCACACCGAACGTACCCGGCTCCGGCACCAACTGGCCAAGGCCCGTGGTGTGGGTCCTCATCGGCGTCGCCCTGCTCGCCCTCCTGGCTGCGCCGGCGATGACCCGTTCCAGCAGCGAGAAGATCGACTACTCCACCTTCCTCGACCGCGTGCGGGCCGGAGAGGTGGCCAGTGTCGACGTCGACAACGAGACCTCCCGGATCACCGGCGTCTTCAAGGACGACAAGAAGTTCACCACCACCGCCCCCGCCCGCATCCCGGAGCAGGACGTCGCCCTCCTGCGGGAACGGGGCGTGAAGGAGGACTACCACCCGCCCAGCTCGAACCTGCTGGCCTCGGTGCTCGTCTGGATCCTGCCCATCGGGCTGCTGATCCTCTTCTGGTGGTGGATGGGCCGCCGGGCCCAGGGCCAGATGGCCGGGATCATGTCGATCGGCCGGTCGAAGGCCAAGGTGTACACCACCGAGAAGCCCAAGACCACGTTCGCCGACGTGGCCGGCTACGAGGGCGTGAAGCAGGAGATCCGGGAGGTCGTCGACTTCCTGAAGACGCCCGGAAAGTTCCGAGACATCGGGGCCCGCATCCCCAAGGGTGTGCTCCTCGTCGGGCCTCCGGGCACCGGCAAGACGCTGATCGCCCGGGCGGTCGCCGGGGAGGCCGGCGTGCCGTTCATGTCGATCACCGGCTCCGACTTCATGGAGATGTTCGTCGGCGTGGGCGCGGCCCGGGTGCGGGACCTCTTCCAGACCGCCCGCAAGCAGGCCCCGTGCATCATCTTCGTCGACGAGGTCGACTCCATCGGCCGCAAGCGGGGCGCCGGCCTCGGCGGCGGCCACGACGAGCGGGAGCAGACGCTCAACCAGATGCTGTCGGAGATGGACGGGTTCGAGTCCACCGAGGGCGTGGTCATGATGGCCGCCACCAACCGACCCGACATCCTCGACCCCGCCCTGCTCCGCCCCGGTCGGTTCGACCGCCAGATCGTCGTTCCCCTGCCTGACCTCGAGGAGCGCCTCCCGATCCTGCAGGTGCACGCCAAGGACAAGCGGATGGGCCCCGACGTCGACCTCTCGGTCATCGCCCGGGGCACGCCCGGGATGAGCGGCGCCGACCTGGCCAACCTGGTCAACGAGGCGGCCCTCTACGCCGTCCGCCGCGGGTCCAAAGAGGTCCACATGGAGGACTTCGAGGCCGCTCGCGACCGCGTCCTCATGGGTCAGCGCCGTGAGTCGATGGCCCTCTCCAATGCGGAGAAGGAGGTCATCGCCTACCACGAGGGCGGCCACGCCGTCCTGGCCTACGCCCTCGAGCACGCCGACCCGGTGCACAAGGTGACGATCCTGCCGTCGGGCATGGCCCTCGGCGTCACCCAGCAGCTGCCGATCGAAGAGCGCCACATCTACACCCAGCCCTACATCGAGGACTCCCTCGTCGTGCGCCTGGGTGGCCGGATCGCCGAGGAGCTGGTGTTCGGCAACCGCTCGACCGGCGCCAACAACGACCTCGTCGGCTGCACGGAGCTGGCCCGGAAGATGGTCAGGGAATGGGGCATGAGCGACCGGGTGGGGCCCATGGCCTGGGGCTCGCAGGGGATGGTGTTCCTGGGCGACGACCTCATGCACAGCCGGGACTACAGCGACGACACGGCGCGGGTCGTCGACGAAGAGGTCGAGCACATCCTTCGCCGCCAGGAGGACCGGGCCCGTGAGGTGCTCGGCGAGCTGCGCGGCGGCCTCGACCTGGTGGCCCGGGCCCTGCTCGAGAAGGAGACCATCGACGGCGCCGAGGTGGGCCGCCTGGTCGACCAGGCCGCGGGGCGGGTGGTGCGCCCTGCCTACCGGGCGCCGGACTCCCCCGAGGCGCTGACCCCCGTCGACCGCCAGGGCTGACCACCGGCGTCTTCTAGACTCCCCCGGTGGCCGGTCGACCGGCCCCCGCCGCCCGCGCGACCAAGGATCTCTTCCTGACCACGTTCACCCCTGATGCCGCCGCCACCCTGGGGGGGCCCGACTGGTTCCGGGCCCGACGGTTGGCCGCAGCCGAACGCTTCTCCGCCGGGTCGCTGCCTGACGCCACCGAGGAGATCTGGCGCTACAGCCGCATCTCCGAGCTCGACCTCGACGCCTACCGGCCCGCCCTCGGTGCGCCCGACGAGGCCGCCCCTCCGGGCTCGCTGACCGAGGTCACCGGTGAGCGCGCCGCGCTGGTGGTGGTCCACAACGGCCGCCCGACCCGCATCGAGGTCGACCCTGCCCTGGCGGCCAAGGGCCTCGTCGTCGCTGACGCCGGCGACCTTCCCGACGGTGACGACATGCTGGGCCTCACCCCGGTGGCCGACGCCTTCACCGAGCTCAACACCGCCTTCCTCCCGGGCGCCACCGTCGTGCGCATCCCCCGCGGCATGGTGGTCGAGCAGCCCATCGTCATCGTCCACCACCTCGACGGTGACGGGATCGCCTCGTTCGCCCGCACGGTCGTCGTGGCCGGCGAGAACAGCGACGCCACGGTGATCGAGCACCAGTCGTCGTCCGACGTGGTCGCCTTCTCGGACCCGGTCGTCGAGCTCGACGTCGGAGACGCGGCCCGACTGCGGTACCTCAACGTCCAGGACCTCGGCCCCCGGGTGTTCCAGGTCGGATACCAGAGCAGCCGGGTGGGCCGCGACGCCACGCTGCAGTCCTCGGTCGTCGCCCTCGGGGGCGACTACGCCCGGGTGCGCACCGACTCCCGCATCGACGGCAAGGGCGGCACCAGCTACCTCACCGCCGTGTACTTCGCCGACGGCAGCCGCATGCACGACTTCCGCACCATCCAGGACCACATCGCCCCGAAGACCACCAGCGACCTGCTCTTCAAGGGGGCGGTGTCGGACACGGCCCGGTCGGTGTACTCGGGCCTGATCCGGATCGGCAAGGAGGCCCGGGGCACCAACGCCTTCCAGACCAACCGCAACCTGGTCCTGTCCGAGGGCGCCGGCGCCGAGTCGGTGCCGAACCTCGAGATCGAGACCAACGACGTCATCTGCAGCCACGCCTCGGCGGTGGGGCCGATCGACGACGAGCAGCGCTACTACCTCGAGAGCCGGGGCATCCCGCCCGAGGTGGCCGAGCGGCTGATCGTGCTGGGCTTCTTCGGTGAGGTCCTCGACCGGCTCCCCGCCTCCGACGCCGTCACCGGCCTGCGCGCCGCGCTGGTGCGTCGGCTGGCCGAGCGGGCCAGTGGCGCAGGGCCGGCCTGATGCCGGTGACCACCCAGCGCCTGTGCAAGGTGGCCGACGTCGCGCCCGGCACGGCCAAGCGGTTCGACGTCGGCAAGGCCCGCATCTGCCTGGTCCGCATCGGCGACGACTTCTACGCCATCGGCGACCGCTGCAGCCACGCCGACTTCTCTCTCGCCGAGGGCGAGGTCTGGGTCGACGACAAGGAGATCGAGTGCTGGAAGCACGGCAGCACCTTCTCCCTCGTCACCGGCGAGCCCCAGTCCCTCCCGGCCACCGTGCCCGTGCCCGTCTACGACGTGCGGGTGGAAGGTGACGACGTGCTCGTCCAGGTGACCGAGTGAGCGAGCTTGTCGTCACCGGTCTCCGGGCCGGCGTGGAGGGCAAGGAGATCCTGCGGGGCGTCGACCTCACCGTCTCCAGCGGGCAGGTCCATGCGGTCATGGGCCCTAACGGGTCCGGCAAGTCCACCCTGGCCCACGTCATCATGGGCGGCCCCGGCTATGAGGTCTACGGCGGCAGCGTCACCCTCGACGGTGTCGAGCTCCTCGAGATGCCCACCTGGCAGCGGGCCCAGGCCGGTCTGTTCCTGGCCATGCAGTACCCCACAGAAGTCCCCGGCGTGTCCCTCGACGACGCCATGGCCGCCGCCCTGGCCCCCCAGGGCCGGGCTCCCGCAGAGGTCGCCGGCCTGGTGGCGGCCGAGGCGGTGCGAGTCGGGGTCAGCCCGGCGCTGCTGGCCCGGCCGCTCAACGTCGACCTCTCGGGGGGCGAGAAGAAGCGCAACGAGACCCTCCAGCTCGCCGTGCTGGCCCCCAAGATCGCCGTCCTCGACGAGATCGACTCCGGCCTCGACGTCGACGCCCTCAAGGCCGTGTCGCAGCGGGTCGAGCTGATCACCAACGAGGTCGGGCTGGGCGTGCTGGTGATCACCCACTACAGCCGGCTGCTCCGCGAGCTGCGCCCCGATGTCGTGTCGGTGCTGCGCAAGGGCCGCATCGTCGCGTCGGGCGGACCGGAGCTGGCCGAGGAGCTCGAGTCCACCGGCTACGCCGGCTACGACGAGGGGTCCCCCGCCGCCTGACCCCGCGTTCTGGACACTGAAGAGCGCCAGGAACGTACCGTTCCAGTGCAGAGAACGGCTAGGGCGACCCTACGTGGGCTTGAGCAGACCGCCCAGGAGGCCGGGGACGGTGGTGGTGGGCGCCGCCGTGGTGGGCGTGGGCGCCGCGGTGGTCGGCGGTGTGGTGGTGTCTGGTGAGGTGGTCGTGGTGGTCGACGCCAGCCGGGCCTCGGGGTTGGGAGGCTCGCCATCGACCCCGACGACGTGGACGGGCATGCCGAGGTGCACCTGGCCGGGGAACCATTCGGCGGCGCCCATGGGGATACGGATGCAGCCGTGGGAGGCGGGCTGGGCCGGCACCGACTTCGAGCCGTGGACGGCGATCCCGCCGTTGAAGTACACGGGGTTGTACAGGGAGCCCAGCGGCCCGGTCTCCCAGCCCCGCCCCTGTCGGTAGAACCCGTAGGAGCCGCCCGGAGTCACCGCCCGACGGCAATAGCCCTCGGAGCAGAAGCGCTTGTTGTTCCCGCTCGAGATCGTGAGGATCTTCTGGAGCGTGTTGGCCTTGTAGAGGAAGAGGACCTGGCGGGGGATGTCGATCTCCACCCGGTTCTCGCCACCGGCCGGCACGAGGGCGGGCGGGGAGGCGGCCGTGGCCAGAGCGGCGACCACGTCGTCGGTGGCGCGCCCGGTGCGGCCCATACCGGTGACCTTCTGGAAGGCCATCACCCCGTAGGCGGTGTTCTGGTCGTAGAGCTCGTCGACTGTTCCGACGTCGTACTTCAGCGCTTCGAGGCGACGTTCGAGGGCGGCGACCTCTGCGCCCCGTGCGCCTGGGCCAAGGCCGGCAGGGGCAGCGGTGGGCGTGGTGGCGCCGGCGACCGTGGTGCCCGGCGCCGCGGTGGTGCTCGGCGCCTCCGTGGTGCTCGGCGCCGTCGTGGCCGGCACGGTCGTGGCCGACGAGGCGGCGGCGATCTCCGCCGCCGCACGCTCGATGGCGCTCGGGCCCCCGTCGGAGCACCCGGCGGCCACCAGGCCGAGCAGGACCGAAGTCAGCACCCACACCTGTCTGGTCCTTCTCATGTCAAGCAGTCTCGCGCATCAGTGGGGGACCTTTTCCGGGCCCTTGTTCCGGTAGGCGGTGATGAAGCGCTCGAGCGCCTCGACGTCGGGCCGTTCGCAGAGCAACCGGCGGTGCCAGGCGGTGGCCGCCACCTGCGTCTCGCCGAGCGACGCCCGGGGAAGGAGCAGCACGTCGCGGTTGTACTCGCTGGTGAGGGCGCGCAGGCTCTCGAGGCCGGCGGCGTCTAGGTCGGGCCGGTACCAGATGGCCACATAACCGTGCTCGAGGGAGTGGACGATCTGGGCGTCGGGGGGCGCGTTCTCGGCGGTGAAGGTGCCCGGGGGGGCAGGGGTGGGGTTGTGGTCCCCACCCGATGGGGGATCGACCTTGTAGGTGATGTTGCCACTGACGTGGTTGCGCCCCTGGCCACTGTCGCTGTCGTTCCTGCTGTCGTACTCGCAGGCTCCGCCGGCCTCCAGCTCGCTGACGATCCGATCGTTCGAGCGCCGGCTGTTGATGATGGTGACGGTGAGCAGGGCCAGCACGGCGACGAGGCCGCCGGCGATCAGGGCTCGGGTGCGGGTGGCCTTGCGCCGCCGGGCCGCCTGGGCGGCGGCCAGCCGCTCGGCGCGGGTGGGACCGGTGCGCTCCCGGGGAGCCTTGGCCGCCGACTTCGCCGGGGCCTTGGCCGCGGGGGCGCCCGGACGGGGCGCGGCGCTCTTGTCCGGCCCGGTCCCGGCCTTCGACGGGCCGCCCGGCTTGCTCGGCTGGCCGGGTCGCTTGGCCGGCGGCCGGGACCCGGACTGGGGGCGCGCCGGGTTCCGCTTCTTCTTGGAGGCCATGGCGCCGAGGTTAGTTCCGGCCTCCCCTAGCATCGACCCCATGTTGACTGTCGGTGACAAGGCCCCGTCGTTCACCCTCCCCGCCGTCGAGGGGGGCGAGGAGGTCACTGACCCGTGGACGGAGGGGCCCACGGTCCTTGCCTTCTTCAAGGTCAGCTGCCCCGTCTGCAAGATGGTGGCGCCCATGTTGACCAAGCTCTCCGAGGGCGGGGCCCGGGTGGTCGCCGTCGGCGAGGACCCGCCCGAGGCCATCGCCCAGTACATCGAGGCCCAGGGCCAGCGGGTCCCGACGCTCAGCCAGCCTGCGCCCTACTCGGTGTCGGAGGCCTACGGGCTCGAGGCGGTCCCGACCGTGTTCCTCGTCGGGCCCGACGGAGGCATCCAGGAGGCCATCGCCGGCTGGAACCGTGACATCTGGAACGGGCTGGCCTCCACACTCGGGCTCACCGAGCCTCTGTCGACCCCCGACGACGGCCTGCGCCCCTTCCGCCCCGGCTGAACGAGCAAGCACACCGACTGACCCCGTGCGGGTCAGCTCACAAGATGACGTCCTGAGAACGATCCGGCAGGTCCTGACGTGCCGGATCGTCGTCAGTTGAGGCAGGCGGGTCGTCGAGGGCGGCCACCAGGTCCGGCCGGGCCAGGCCCGCGACCACGATGACGGCGAGGAAGACAGCCGCGCCGCCGGCGGTCACCGACCTCAGGCCGACGCGGTCCCCCAACGACCCCTGGAGCACCGCCCCGAGGGGGTAGACGGTGCCCAGGGCCACCATGTAGAGGCTGAGGATCCGGGCCCGGAGGGGAGCCGGCGCCCGCAGCTGGACCACGGTGCCGAGCCCCGACAGCACCCCCACGTACCCGGCCCCGACGGCCACCAGCGCCACCGTGGCCGCGGCGAGGTTGGGCGCGGCGGCGTAGGCGGCCAGCAGGAACGGGAGCACGAGCAGGTTGACGACCAGCACCCGCCGGCGCCCGTACCGACGGGCCAGCGAGGCCAGGCTCAGGGCGCCGGCCACCGCCCCCACGCCCTGGGCGCCGATGAGCAGCGACGTCGCTCCCTCCCCTCCACTGAAGAGCTTGACGGTGACGGCCGGGATCAGGGCGATGAAAGGCGACAGCAGCAGGGCGGTGACGGCCATGGTGAGGATGGCCGTGCGGCAGCCCGGCTCGGCCCGGGCGCCGCGAATCCCGGCGACGATGCGGGCCCGCAGCCCGGGTGGCTCCTCGCTGGGGGCCGGCGGCTTCACCCGGACCATGAGCAGGGCAACCATGACCGCCCCGTAGGACACGGCGTTGAGAGCGAACGCCCACGTGAAGGAACCGAGCACCAGCACCGCCCCCGCGATCACCGGCCCCACCACCCGCCCCAGGTTGAACTGGGCCATGGACAGCGAGCTGGCGGCCAGCAGGTCGTCGCGCTCCACCAGGTCGGGCAGGATGGCCTGGTAGGCCGGGAAGCCGAGCGCGGTCATGCAGCCGCCGGCGAAGACGAGGGCGGTGACGCCCAGCGGGGTGGCGTGGCCGGTGCCGACCAGCACGGCGAGAAGGGCGGCGAACACGGTCTCGCCGACCGTCGTGAGCAGGAGCAGGCGGCGGCGGTCGACCCGGTCGGCGACGGCCCCGCCCACCGGTGACAGCACGCCGATGGGGACGAACGCGGCGGCGGCCACCAGGCCGGTCCACCGGGCCTGGCCGGTCAGCTCCGTCACCAGGACGCCGACAGCGATCGTCTGCAACCAGGAGCCGATGTTCGAGACCAGCGCCGCCGCCCAGATGAGGGCGAACTCGCGCTGGCGCAAGGGGCGCAGCGAGGCGAGTGACAGCAGCCGCCGGCGTCGTGTGCCGCGCCCTCCTACTCGGGTGGCTGGTACCTGGCCTCCAGCCGGTAGTGGCCCTCGAGGTCGACCACGCGGTTGAAGTCGTCGAAGGTCGACACGAGGTCGAGGTGGTTGCGCAGGGTGCCCTGGTCGGCCAGCACGTGGTAGGCGGTGCCCACCGACCTGGCCATGGCGAACAGGCCGGACAGGGGTGAGACGATGAGGTCGTAGCCGAGGTCGTGGAGCTCGGCCGGCGCCAGCAGCGGGGTCTTGCCGGCCTCGATCATGTTGGCCACCAGGACGACGCCGGGCAGGGCGTCGGCCACCGCCTGCATCTCCTCGATCGACTCGGGCGCCTCGACGAAGACGGCGTCGACCCCGAGTGCGGCCGCCATCCGGGCCCGCAGGATCGCCTCGTCGAGGCCCAGGGAGGACCGGGCGTCGGTGCGGGCCACGACGAAGAGCTTCCACCGGTGGTCGAGGGCGGCCTGGAGCTTGCCCAGCCAGTCCTCCCGCGGCACCACCCGCTTGCCGGCCATGTGGCCGCACTTCTTGGGCCAGACCTGGTCCTCGAGGAAGATGCCGGCCGCCCCGGCCGCCTCGAACAGCTCGACGGTCCGGATGGTGTTGAGGGCGTTCCCTCCGCCGGTGTCGCCGTCGACGACCACTGCGCAGCCGCCCACCGTGCGGCACACCCGCCGGGCCACCTCCGCCATCTCGGCCTGGGTCAGGTACCCGAAGTCCGGCAGCCCGAGCAGGCTGGCCGCCGTCGCGAAACCCGACAGGAACAGGACCTCGAACCCGGCGTCACTGGCCAGGCGGGCCGACAAGGCGTCCCAGACGCCCGGCATGAGCACCGTCTGGTCCGACGCGAGGAGCGAGCGCAGGTGGTCGCCGTTCACGGGACCGGTTCAGGCGACGCCGCAGTGGGCCCGGGCGTACCGGTTCATGTTGGCGAGCGAGGTCTGGAACGCCGGCTCCTGCAGCTTGGTGATCTCGCTGGTGCCTGCCAGGTCGAAGTTGTTCTTCTGCAGGGCGGTGAGCACCTGGCGCGCCGTGGTGGCGACCACCGTGACGTCGGACTTGATCTCGGCCGGGGCGGTGGACTGCGCCTGGCGGATAGCCGCCTCGGCATCGGTGGTGACGGCCTTCAGCTTCACCGGGTCGTTGGCCGACGCGAGAATGGTCGAGAACTTCTCGGTGTAGGTCCGGGCCAGCCCGCAGTAGGGCGTGCCGGCCTGGTCGTTGCCGACCACCGCCGCGGTAGGGGGTGGCGCCGTCGTGGTCGCCGGCGCGGCGTCGTCGCCGGAGTCGCCTCCACCGCATGCGGCGAGGCCGAGGACGGCCACCAGCCCCACGCTCAAGAACAGTCGTCGCATGGTCCCCGAACCTACTCGGCGGGACGATCCAAACCGGCCTGGTCGAAGGCCTCGGCCAGGGTGTTCCAGGACAGGGTGGCGCACTTGATCCGCACCGGGAACTTGACCACACCTCGCAGCGCCTCGAGCTCTCCCATGTCCACCGCGGGGTCGGGGGCGACCGGCCCGCTGTCGCCGTGGCCGTCGCCGTTCCCGTCGAGCCCCCGTTCGTGGATCGACATCATGGCCTTGAAGGCCCGGATGAGGTCCCGGGTCTCGGCCTCGGTCCGGCCCTTGACCGCCGCAGTCATCATGGAGGCGGACGACTGGCTGATCGAGCAGCCCTGGCCGTCGACCTTGATGTCGGCCACCCGGCCGGCGTCGTCGATGTCGACGTAGAGCACCACCTCGTCGCCGCAGAGGGGGTTGAAGCCCTCGACCCGGTACGCGGGCGGAGTGGGCAGGTCGCCCCGGTTCCGGGGGCTGCGGTAGTGGTCGAGGATGATCTCGCGGTACAGATCTTCGAGGCCGGCCATCAGATCGAGAACAGGTCGGCGGCGGCGAAGAGGCCGTCGGAGAGCGCTTCCACGTCGGCCTCGTCGTTGTAGACGTAGAACGACGCCCGGGAGGTGGCGGGAACACCGAGACGGCGCATGAGCGGCCGGGCGCAGTGGTGCCCGGCGCGGATGCAGACGCCGGCACTGTCGAGCACCTGCGAGAGGTCGTGGGGGTGGACGTCGCGGTAGGTGAAGGAGAGGACGCCACCCCGGTCGTGGGGGTCGGGCGGCCCGAAGATGCGAAGGTCGTCTCCGTGGCGGTCGGCGAGCATGGACAGGGCGTGGGTGGTGAGCGCCACCTCGTGCTCGCGCACCGCCTCCATGCCCAGGCCGGACAGGTAGTCCACCGCCGCGCCCAGGCCCACGGCCTCGGCGATAGGCGGCGTGCCGGCCTCGAACTTCCAGGGGATCTCGTTGGGGGTCCAGCCGTCGAGGCGCACGTCGCGGATCATCTCGCCACCGCCGAGGAAGGCGGGCATCGACTCGAGCAGCTCCTCGCGGCCCCACAGCACGCCGATGCCGGTGGGCCCGCACATCTTGTGGGCCGAGAAGGCCATGAGGTCACAGCCCAGCTCGGCCACGTCGGTGACGGCGTGGGGGACGGACTGGGCGGCGTCGACCAGCACCACCGCACCGGCGGCATGGGCCGCGTCGGCGATGCGGGCGATCGGGTTCAGGGTGCCCAGGACGTTGGACATGGCCGTCACCGAGACGAGGCCGACCCCGTCGAGCTGTCGGTCGAGGTCGTCGAGGACCAACCGGCCGTCGTCGTCGACGGCGAGGAAGCGCAGCTCGACGCCGCGCTCCTCCCGGAGCATCAGCCAGGGGACGAGATTGGCGTGGTGCTCCATCTCGCTGAGCAGCACGGCCTTCCCCGGAGGGAGGCACGCGCGCCCGTAGGAGTGGGCGACCAGGTTGATGGCCTCGGTGGCGTTCTTGGTGAACACCACGCCGCGCGCCGACGGGGCGCCGATGAAGCGGGCCACCCTGGCCCGGGCGGCCTCGTAGGCCTGGGTGGCCTCCTCGGCGATCGTGTAGACGCCGCGGTGCACGTTGGCGTGGGTGGTCTCGTAGTAGTGGTCCATGGCGTCGAGCACGGCCCGGGGCTTCTGAGAGCTGGCCGCGGAGTCGAGGAACACCAGCCGGTGGCCGGCCAGATCACGCTCGAGGATGGGGAAGTCCTTCTTGACGCTGGCGACGTCGAGCGTCACGCCGGGCCCGTTCCATGGCCCGCCGAAGGCCCGCGCCAGGACTCGTAGCCCTCCCGCTCGAGCCGGTCGGCCAGGTCCATCCCGCCGCTGGCCACGATACGGCCGTCGACCAGGATGTGGACCACGTCGGGCGCCAGGTACTGGAGGATCCGCTGGTAGTGGGTGATCACCAGCACCCCGAGATCGGGCCGGTCGGTGCGGACCTCCTGCACGCCCTTCGACACCACCTTGAGGGCGTCGATGTCGAGGCCGGAGTCGGTCTCGTCGAGGACCGCGAACTCCGGCTCGAGGATGGCCATCTGCAGGACCTCGTTGCGCTTCTTCTCCCCGCCCGAGAAGCCCTCGTTGAGGTACCGGTCACCGAAGCTGGGATCGATCCCGAGCCGGTCCATCCAGCTCATGATGGCCAGCCGCAGCTCGAGGATGGAGAGGTCGATGCCTTTGCGGGCCGACAGCGCCTGACGCAGGAACTGGATGACGGAGACGCCGGGGATCTCCTCCGGGTACTGGAAGGCAAGGAACAGCCCGGACTTCCCCCGCACGTCGGTGGGCCACGACGTGATGTCCTCGCCCTTGAAGAGGATGCGCCCGGCCGTCACCTGGTAGTCGGGATGGGCCAGCAGGGTGTTGGCCAGCGTGCTCTTCCCCGAGCCGTTGGGGCCCATCAGAGCGGCCACCTGCCCCGGCAGGATGGTGAGGTCGACACCCTTGAGGATCTCGGTGCCTTCGACCTCGACGTGCAGTCCCTGAATCTCGAACAAAGGGGGCGCGCTCACCTCTCAAGATTAGCACTACGCCCATAGGAGAAACCCTTTGGCTCAGCCGCCCAGCAGGCCGTTGTACTCGTCGATCCGGGCGTTCAGGGCCTGGATCTGGTCGTTGTAGCGGCCGATGAGGCGGTTGATAACCACCACGTTGGCGTTGTAGGCCCGGATGTCGTTGGCGGCCCGGAGCTCCTCCTGGGTCTCCTTCAGGGCGGTGATGCGGGTGTCGAGATCGTCGATGTCGGCCCGCAGGCGGGCGATCTCGTCCTCCCGTGCCCCCAGGGTGCGTTGGCGGGCGGCCACCACCGCGGCGCGGTCGGCGAAGAACTGGGCGTAGTGGGCCTCCAGTGCGGGCGACACGCTCTCGAACTCCGACCCGAGGATGGAGTGGACCTCGTTGATGAGCGTCGGGCTCGCGCCGTAGGGCTTCAGCCGCTCCTCGAGGCGCTGGTTGCCCGGGCGGGCCGCTTGCAGCTCGGCGTCGATCCGGGACCGCTCGGCCGGGCCCAGAGAGGCGTAGACCGCGTGCAACAGTTCGTGGGCGGCGACGACATAGAGGAGCTCGCGGGCCTCCGCACGGTCGGGGGACAGCAGGTGGATGCGGCCGGCGACGTAGCAACCCTGGGTGTGGGTGCGGGGCTCGCTGCCGGAGTCCGCCCGGTTGTCGATGCCGCAGTTGGCCGCGAAGGTGGTGGCGTCCTCGATGGCCGGGGTGGCGGCCAGGAAGATCCGCCGTGCCCGCTCGGTCATGGTGGTGGTGGCGGCCAGGTCCCGGACTTCGGCGGGCACGGGCACGGTGGTCGTCGTGGGGGCCGTCGTGGTCACCGGCAGGGCAGTTGTCGGCGCGGCCGTCGGATCGGCCCGGTCGACGGGCGGGCTCGAACAGGCTGCCGTCAGCGCCATCACCAACCCCACCAGGGCCCCACGGCTGCGCACCGCGAGAACCTACCGGCACCGGATTGGGGCCGGGTTTCGCCCGCAGCTAACGTCCCATCTCCACATGGCCGAGCCCTGGAACGTCGCCGTCGACGAACCGATCGGCGCCCCCGAGGGCGTCGTCACCCTGGTGCAGGGCTCTGCGTTCTGCATCTCGGGGCGCGACGGCGACGTCGCCCGCGGCACCCCGCAGGGGCTGTTCTTCCGCGACACCCGCTTCCTGTCCGGCCTCGACGTCCACGTGAACGGCCACCGGGCCGAGGCGCTCGCCGCCGAGCGCACCGCCCCCTTCTCGGCCACGTTCGTCCTGCGCAGCCAGCCCGTGGCCGGCCGGGCCGACAGCACCCTCATGGTCCTGCGCTACCGCTACGTCGGCCGGGGGATGCGCGAGGACCTCGTCGTGCGGAACTACGGCGAGGAGCCCGCGTACTGCTCGATCCAGCTGAGGTTCTCCGCCGACTTCGCCAACATGTTCGCGGTCAAGGAGGGCCGGGCCAGGACGGAGGGCGAGATCACCCTCGACACCTCCCGCGAGGGCCTGGTCTTCGACTACCGGCGGGGCGCCAGCCGGCGGGGGCTGCGGATCACCTCCGGCGAGCCGGCCCAGTTCGTGGCCAACACCGCGTCGTGGGAGACGGTGGTGCCCGCCCGCGGCCACTGGAGCACGTGCCTGCAGTTCACGCCGATCATCGACGGCGTCGACATCGAGCCCCGCTACCTGTGCGGCGAGCCGGTGGAGCACTCCACGCCCCATCAGCGCCTCGACCAGTGGCGCGAGGCCGTCCCGGCGGTGGAGACCGACTACGAGGTGTTCCACCGGGCGGTGACCCAGGGCGCGGAGGACCTGGGCGCCCTGCGCATCTTCGACCCCGACTTCCCCGAGCGGGCGGTGCTGGCCGCCGGCGCCCCCTGGTTCATGACCCTCTTCGGGCGTGACTCCCTGCTCACGTCGTGGATGGCGCTGATCGTCGACCCCACGCTCGCCCAGGACGTGCTGCAGACCCTCGCCCGCTTCCAGGGGACCAAGGTCGACCCCGTCAACGACGAGGAGCCCGGCCGCATCCTCCACGAGATGCGCTTCGGCGACGCCTCGTCGCTCTCGCTCGGCGGGGGCAGCGTCTACTACGGCACGGCCGACGCCACGCCGCTCTTCGTCATGCTCCTCGGCGAGCTGCGGCGGTGGGGCCTCGCCGCGGAGGTGGTCGACAGCCTGCTGCCCGCGGCCGACCGGGCCCTGGCCTGGATCGAGGACTACGGCGACCGCGACGGAGACGGCTATGTCGAGTACCAACGGTCGTCCGACAAGGGCCTGGGCAACCAGGGCTGGAAGGACTCCTGGGACGCCATCCGCTTCGCCGACGGCCGGCTGGCCCGGGCCCCGATCGCCCTCTGTGAGGTGCAGGGCTACGTGTACGGGGCCTACCTCGCCCGGGCCCACTTCGCCGACGAGGCGGGCGACACGGCCACCGTCGACCGCTACCGGTCCAAGGCGGCGGCGCTCAAGAGCGCATTCAACCGCGACTTCTGGCTCGAGGACCTCGGCTGGTTCGCCATGGGCCTCGACGCCGACAAGAAGCCGATCGACGCGCTGGCGTCCAACATCGGCCACTGCCTCTGGACCGGGATCGTCGACGCGGACAAGGCCCAGGCCGTGGCCGACAGGCTCCTGTCGCCCGAGATGTTCAGCGGCTGGGGCATCCGCACCCTGAGCTCGGACATGACCGGCTACAACCCGATCAGCTACCACGTCGGGTCGGTCTGGCCGCACGACAACGCCATCATCGCCGCCGGGCTCACCCGCTACGGCTTCGTCGACGAGGCCCAGCGGGTGATCGTCGGCCTGCTGGAGGCCGCCGGCCACTTCGGGGGTCGCCTGCCCGAGCTGTTCGGCGGGTTGGGGCGTGACGAGGTCCCGTTCCCCGTCAGCTACCCGTCGTCGTGCTCACCGCAGGCCTGGGCGGCGGCGTCGCCCCTGATGTTCCTGCGCAGCATCCTCCGACTCGACCCCTGGGTGCCCCACGGCAAGGTCTGGATCGACCCGGTCCTGCCGCCTCCGATCAGCCGCCTCCGCGTCGACCGCATCCCGCTCGCCGGCCGCCGGGTCACCGTCGAGGTCGACCGCCACGGCATGTACGCCGAGGGCATGGGAGCCGACGTCCAGCTCGTCCACTCCCCCCGCGACCCCTAGGGACTCACCAGCCCCGGTCGATCCACTCCTGGAGGTGGGGGCGCTCGGTGCCGATGGTGGTGTCGGCGCCGTGGCCGGGGAGGACGATGGTGTCGTCGGGCAGGGTGAACAGGCGCTGCTGGACGGATCGGATGATGGTGGCGAAGTCGACCCGGTTCCCGAACGTGTTCCCCGGCCCGCCCGGGAAGAGCGTGTCCCCGGAGAGGAGCACCGGTGAGCCCTCGACTCTGAAGCACGTCGATCCGGGGGTGTGGCCCGGGGTGTGGAGGGCGTGGAGGCGGAGCCGGCCGACCTCGATGACGTCCTCGTCGGCGATCTCGAAGTCGAAGGCCGGCAGCATGTGGGCGTCACCCTGGGCGACACCCACCCTGTGGCCCACGCCGCGCACGGCCCGCACCGCCTGGACGTGGTCTCGGTGGCCGTGGGTGGTGAGGACGTCGCCGACGGCCAGCTCCTGGCACAGGGGAAGGAGGACGTCGGGCTCGTCCGCGGCGTCGACCATCACCGACTCCCCCGTCTCGGCGCAGCGGACGAAGAACACGTTGTTGACCATGGGCCCGACCACCACCTTGGTGATCTGGACCCGCTCGTCCTCGTAGTGCAGCGGCATGGACGCGAGTATGCCCCGGTGCACTTCGGCCCCACCGACGCCCAGGAGCAGCTGCGGAACCGGGTGCGGGCGTTCCTGGCCGAGGTGTCCCCGTCCTCCGAAGTCCGCCGGCTCATGGACGACGACCTCGGCTACGACCTCGACGTGTGGCTGCGGATGGCCGCCGACCACGACATCCACGGCCTTCACCTGCCCACCGAGGTGGGCGGCTCCGGACTGGGCTGGGTCGAGCAGTCGGTGGTCCTGGAGGAGACGGGCCGGGTGCTGCTGTGCGCCCCGTATCTGGCCACCGTCACCGCCGCCCCCTTCCTGCCCCACGACGTTCAGGCTGCGGTGGCGGGCGGGCTCTGCATCGCCACGCTCGCGGTGGCCGAGGCCTCCGGGCGCTGGGACGCAGCCGGCGTGGAGACCCGGGCGGTGCGGTCACCGGAAGGCGGCTGGCGGCTCGAGGGCGAGAAGTCCTACGTGGTCGACGGCTGCGCGGCCGACGTGCTGGTCGTCGCGGCCCGCTCCTCCCACGACGGCGTCGTCGGCCTGTACCTCGTTCACGCCGGCGCCCCCGGCCTCGACCGGGACCCGCTGCCCACCGTCGACCGGACCCGGCGTCAGGCGCGGATCACGCTCGCGGCCACGCCGGCCCGGCCCCTGGACGGGACGCTCGCCGCGGCCATGGACCTGTCGGTCGTGGCCCTGGCCGCCGAGCAGGTGGGTGGGGCGGCGCGGGCGCTGGAGATGGCGGTCGAGCACGCGAGGCGACGGGTGCAGTTCGGGCGCCCCATCGGCAGCTTCCAGGCCGTCAAGCACCTCTGTGCCGACATGCTGCTCGACCTCGAGTCGGCCCGCTCGGCTGCCTTCTACGCAGCCCTGGCCGCGGCGAGAGGCGACGGGGAGCTGCCTGCCGCCGCCGCGGTGGCGAAGTCCTGCTGCTCCGAGGCCTACGTGCGGGTGGCTGCCGACAGCCTCCACGTCCACGGCGGCCTGGGCTTCACCTGGGACCACGACGCCCACCTGTACTTCAAGCGGGCCCGCTCCTCCCAGCTCCTCTTCGGCGACCCTCGCCACCATCGCGAGGCACTGACCCGGCACCTGGGTCTGTAGCGGGCGCCGCCACTACCCTTCGGCCTCATGGGGATCTTCCTCGGCGTCCTCGCCGTCGCCGCCGTCTTCGCCATCGCCGCCATCGTGGTGGGCCGCGAGGCCCGGCGCCTGGCCACCAAGGCGCCCGGCCGGGTGTTCGAGTTCGAGGACGCGGTGGCCTGGGTGTGCGACCACGTCGGCCCCGATGTGGCCGCCGTCCTGTCGCCCGACGACGTCCGCCGCATCCTCAACTGGCACCTCGAGTTCTTCCGGATCAAGGGGGTGTCGTCGAACGGGCACACCGCGGACGCCGACCATCCGGTGGTGGTCAGCGGGGCCGAGACGGTGGACTTCGTGCTGATGAAGGCCGAGGCGGCGGGCTCCCCGTACACGCCTTCGCAGATCCACGCCGTGCTCGACGCCCAGATGGGATACCTGGAGGACATCGGGGCGGTCGGGCCTGTCGAGGACCGGGGCCCCGATCCCTTCTAGACGACGGGCCGAAACTGTTGCCATCTAGGGCGCGGTTTGTGGTTTGATTGTCGTACCGAAGAAAGGAGGTGGTCCACCTGAACGAATGTAGTTTTGGGACCTCGGAGGTGGCTGCCCGCTAACTGGCAGCTGGACCGGGTAGAGCGGAAACCCCGCTGTCACCGCTCGGAGGAAACGTCCGGGAACTGGTCCCTCCTGGTGCAGTCCGTTCCCCCAAGTTTTCCTTTCCAGCAATTTGAAGCCAGACAAGGGGGCGCTCGGCGCCCCCTTGTCGCGCTGGTGTCCTGTGTCTCCGGAGCCGAACGGTTCCGGTGGAGGTGAATCCCGTGCAGTGCGTGATCGAGTCCGGCGGCCTTCGCTTGTCGGGGTACCTGGCCCGGCCGGCGCCGCCGGCGTCGGGGGCCGTCCCCGGGCTGGTGCTCTGTCACGGGTTCCCGGCCGGTCCCGGCGGAGCGGCGACCTCGGCCCAGACGTATCCCGAGCTGGCCGAGCGGCTGGCCGCCGACACCGGCTGGGCCGTCATGACCTTCAACTTCCGCGGCACGGGCACGTCGGAGGGTGACTTCTCCCTCGCCGGTTGGCTCGACGACCTCCGGGCCGCGATCGACCACCTCCTCGCCGCCGGCGGGGTCTCCGGTGTGTGGCTGGCCGGATCGGGCACCGGGGGATCGCTCGCCCTGTGCGAGGCGGGCGAGGACGAGCGCGTCCGCGGCGTGGCCACCATGTCGGCCCGGGCCGACTTCAGCGACTGGGCGGGCGACCCGGAGAGGTTCCTCGAGCACGCCCGCTCGATCGGCGTGATCGAGGACCGCGACTTCCCGCTCGACTTCGAGGCCTGGAGCCGGGAGCTCCGCGAGATCCGCCCCACCGCGCTGATCGCCAAGGTCCCTCCCCGCCCGATCCTGGTCATCCACGGCGCCGACGACGACGTCGTGCCCCTCGACGACGCCCGGGTGCTCACCGATGCGGCGGGCGACGCCGTCGAGCTACGGGTGCTCTCCGAAGCCGGGCACCGGCTCCGGCACGACCCCCGCGCCGTCGCCCTGCTCCTGGGCTGGATGGAGCGCCAGACCGGTTCCTGACCGGTTGGGGCCCACAGCCGGTTCAGGAGAGGGGCGTCCCGTCGATCACCTCTCGCAGGGCCCGGGCCGCCTGCAGCGGGTCGGCCGACTCCGTGAGCCAGCGCACCACCACGAACCGGCGGGCGCCTGCGTCGAGCATGGCGGGGAGCGTGTCCGGGGTGACCCCGCCCGTGACGAACCACGGTCGGGTGGCGGTGCGGGCCGCGTAGCGCAGGTACTCGAGCCCGGTGCCCGGTCGCCCCGGCTTGGTCGGCGTGGCCGACACCGGCCCCACGGACACGTAGTCGGCCGGCTCCGTCGGGGAGGCGTCGAGCTCGGCCGGCGCGTGGGTCGACAGCCCCACGATGGCCCCGGGCCCGAGTATGCGGCGGGCCAGCGAGGCGGGAGCGTCGTCCTGGCCCACATGGACGCCGTCGGCGCCGCATTCCAGGGCCAGGTCGGGGCGGTCATTGAGGACGAACGGCACGCCGTGGTGGGCACAGACCTGGGCGGCCACGCGGGCCCGGGCCAGCAGGGGACGGGCGTCGAGCTGCTTGTCCCGCAGCTGGACGATGTCGACCCCGCCGCGGATACAGGCGACCAGGAACTCGGCCAGATCGGGACGGTCCGCGGTGCAGAGGTAGAGCCGCCGGTCGCCGAGCCCCGTCACCCCCCG
>CADCTB010000127.1 GCA_902805665.1 uncultured Acidimicrobiales bacterium | reverse complement strand
GCCCGCATCGCCGTGACCCCCGGCGCTCGCCCGGGCTCTTCTTCCTGCACGTCCTCCTGATCGTCCTGCTCCTGGCCGTGGGGTGCGCCACGGTGGCGGTGCGCACGCTCGGGGAGGAGGCGGCCGGACCAGCCGACCCCCGTGCCGTGCTGCTCACCGGGGGCATCCGAGGCGCGTCGGCGTCGACAGCCGAGGGCCGGGGAAGCCTCGGGCCGCTGTCGGGCCCGCCATCGGTGCCGGTGTCGCTCGACTCGGCCTTGCGGGCGAGCGGCTACGAGATCCCCGACGACGCGAGCGCCTACGCCGTGCGGGTCGTGGAGAGCCCCGAGAGCCGGATCTACGAGCAGTACCAGGCCGGAGGCGGGGCGCTCGCCGACGACTTCTGGCCCGCCTCCTCGATCAAGGTCCTGGCCGCCCTGGGCGCTCTCGACTTCGTCCGCTCGCTCGGGTACTCGGGCGCGGCCATGGTGACCTTCGACGACGGGGGGCCGTCCCGCACGCTGCGCTCGATCTACGAGCCGGCCATCCGTGACAGCTCGAACTACGACTACGACCTGCTGGTCCAGATCGCCGGCCTCGACCGGCTCAACGGCGAGTTCCTCACCGCCCGGAACGGCTTCGCGGTGACGGCCATCTCCCGCTCCTACTCAGGCCTCGAGTTCCAGGAGTCGCCGGCGATGATCATCGAGGAGGGCGACCGGCGGACCTACGTGCCCGTGCGCTCGGCTGAACGGGAGCCCGAATGCGAGGCCGGCAACTGCTCCAATCTCTTCGAGATGACGGAATCCGTCCGCCGCATCGTCCTCACCGACCAACTCCCTCCCGAGCAACGCTTCGACCTCCACCGCGACGATCTCCAGGCCCTGACCGGTGCGCTCCTCGAGGCCGACGGGTTCTTCGCCGGCGCGGTCACCGGTGCGCTCGGTCCCGGCGCCCGCATCTACTCCAAACCGGGAGACGCTGACGGGCTCGACTGCCTCGACGTGGCCTTCGTCGAGTCCCGGGCGGGGAAGCGGTTCCTGGTGGCGGCGACGGTGCCCCACAGCTCGGGTGGGTGCGAGGCGCTCGGCCGCCTGGCCCAGGGCGTCCTGAAGATCCTGTCGACCTAGCGGCCGTCTCCCCTTGACGGTCAGTGCCGGATCCCCCACAATCTGTGGTAATCGCGGCGGAAGGAGCGACCGTGCGGCACAGGGTGGCGATGGCGATGGCCGTGCTGGCGGCTGGGCTGGTTTGGGCGCCGGCACCTCCTGCGGCGGCGTGCAGCATCGTTGCTCCCGGTCCTACCGAGGAGGAGCTCCTGACCCAGGCCGACCTGGTCTTCGAAGGCACTGCAGTGTCGAGCCGGGACCCGAACGCCGGGTCGGCGACCATCGTCACCGGTGATCCCATCTTCTGGACCTTCGCCACCGAACGGACGATCAAGGGCGCTCCGACCACCCCGCAGGAGGTCGGAACATCCCGGTCGGGCGCCAGCTGCGGCTTCACCTTCCAGGCCGGGAGTCGGTACCGCGTCTTCGCCAGGTCAGTCGGCGGCGTGTACATGACCTCTCTGGGCTCCGGAACAGTGGAGATCGTCCGTCAGACGGAGCCCACCGTCACCACGACGACCACCCGCCCACCGGCTGCCGCTCCGACGAGTGTTCCTCCCACGAGGACGGGCCGCATCGCGCTCACCGGGTAGTCGCCCCCTGAACTATCGGGCCGGCGCCGCCCTCCAGCCGCTCAGCGCTTGGAGGCGCAGTCCATGCAGAGGCGGGCCGCCGGCTTGGCCTCCAGGCGGGCCGGGGGGATGGGCTGCCCGCAGAGCTCGCAGTTGCCGAACGTGCCGTTGTCCAGCTTGGCGAGGGCCGCCTCGACGTCGATCAGCGAGTCCCGAAGGTTGCCGGCCAGCGCCTCCACTTCGCCGCGCTCAGCGGTGACCTGGCTCGAGTCGGCGAAGTTCTGGTCGAACGACAACTCGCCCCCGCTCAGCAGGCCCATCTCGGTCAGCCGAGCCCGAAGATCGGACTGCTCCTGCTCGAGGGACGCCCGGAGATCCGACAGGGTGGATTCGCTCAACACGCACCCACCCTACTCGTGCATCCTCCGCTTGGCTCGTGGGTGGGCCGACTCGTAAATCTGCCGGAGCCGGGGAGCTGACACCTTCGTGTACACCTGAGTCGTCGAGATCGACGCGTGACCCAGTAGCTCCTGGACGACCCGGATGTCGGCGCCGTGGTCGAGCATGTGGGTGGCGCAGGAGTGGCGCAGGACGTGGGGCGAGAGGCGGTCGCCGAGACCGACGGCCTGGCCGTGGTTGCGCACGATGCCCCACGCGCCCTGCCGGGAGAGGCGCCCGCCCCTCGTGTTGAGGAAGACCGCCTCAGCGTCGCCCCGACGGGCCCACCGGTCGGGCGCGAGCTGGACGCGGCCCCGGGGCGAGAGCCAGGCCTCCACCGCCTCACAGGCCAGACGGCCCACGGGCACGATCCGCTCCTTGGCCCCCTTGCCGAAGGCCCGCAGCAGGCCCGATCCCAGATCCAGGTCGGCCAGGCTGAGACCCACGAGCTCCGACACCCGCAGCCCGCAGCCGTAGAGCACCTCGAGGATGGCCCGGTCACGCCGGGCGACGGGGTCGTCGCCCTTCACCGCGCCCAGCAGGGCCAGGACCTCGGCCTCGGAGAGAGCCTTGGGCAGTCCGGACGGCACCTTCGGCCGCTGGACCTCGCCGGCGGGGTTGGTGGTCACGTGGCCCTCGTCCTCCAGGAAGCGGTGAAGCGACCGGACCGACACGAGGGCTCGGGCCACGGATGCCGGCGCGCGGCCGGCGGCGCGCAGGAAGGCCAGGTAGTCCTCGACCACCGGCTCGGTCACCGCGGCCGGCGTGAGCCCCCGCCCCGTCAGGAACTCGCTGTAGGCGGCCAGGTCCCGCCGGTATGCGGCCAGGGTGTTCGCCGACCGTCCCCTCTCGACCCCGAGCCAGGAGAGAAGCTCCTCCATCTCGAGCGGGAGGGGCTGGGTCAACCGGCGAGAGCGGGAAGGGGCTCCACCACGGGGAGGCCCAGGGCCTCGGCGACCGCCGGGTTGGTCACCTGACCGGCCACGGTGTTGACGCCCCACCGTAGGGCCGGGTCGCGGGTGGCGGCCCCGAGGGGGCCCCACTCGGCCACGGCCAGGACGTACGGGAGGGTGGCGTTGGTGAGGGCGTACGTGGAGGTGTGGGGGACGGCGGCCGGGACGTTGCCCACGCCGTAGTGCAGGACCCCGTGGAGCTCGTAGACGGGGTCGGCATGGGTGGTCTCGTGGATGGTTTCGACGCATCCGCCCTGGTCAACGGCAATGTCGACGATGACGGCTCCCGGCTTCATGGTGCGCACCATGTCCTCGGTGACCACCGTCGGCGCCCGGCCTCCGGGCAGCAGCACGGCGCCGATCATGAGGTCCGCGTCGGCCAGCGCCCGCTCCACCGCACCCCGGTTCGACGCCAGGGTCATGATCCGCCCCTTGTGGATCTGGTCGACGAAGCGCAGGCGGTCGATGCTGCGGTCCAGGAGCAGCACCTCGGCTTCCATGCCCTGGGCGATCCACGCCGCGTTCCATCCGACGTTGCCGGCGCCGATCACCACCACCCGGGCCGGGCGCACGCCCGGCGCGCCGCCGAGCAGGACGCCGCGGCCGCCTCCGTCGCGCTCGAGGAAGTGGGCGCCGATCTGGGTGGCCATGCGCCCGGCCACCTCGCTCATGGGCGCCAGCAGCGGCAGCCCACCGCCGTCGACCTGGACCGTCTCGTATGCCAGCCCGGTGGCGCCACTGGCCAGCAGGGCCTGGGCCACGTCGGGCTCGGCCGCCAGGTGGAGGTAGGTGAAGAGGACGAGATCGGGCCGCAGGTAGCCCAGCTCCCCCGCCTGTGGCTCCTTCACCTTGACCACGAGGGCGGCGCCCCAGGCGTCGTCGGTCGTGACCACGGCGGCCCCGGCCGAGGCATAGTCGTCGTCCGGGAACGACGACCCGTCGCCCGCACCGGCCTCGACCAGCACCTGGTGGCCGTGGGCGGTCAGCTCCCGGACACCGTCGGGGGTGAGCGCGACGCGGTGCTCCCCCTCTTTGGTCTCGGCCGGCACTCCGACGATCATGAGGTGGACGGTAGCTGCGCCCGCTCGACCTCTCTGCGCATGGTGAGCCACACCGTGATGAGGAAGGCGAGGCCCACGAGCATCCCGGCCCGCCACAGCCACCCACGGGCCCCGTCGTCGAAGTCTCCGGACGACCTGGCGGCGCCGACCGCCACGAGGCTCAGCCCGACGATGGCCGTCTCGAACGGCCAGCGCAGCGCGCTCCAGCGTCGCTCGACGGCGAAGGCCAGGTACATGACGGCCGGGAAGGCGGCGAATGCGGCCAACGAACGGGCCGAGAGGGTGGTCAGGCGCCACGGCCACTCGTCGAGGAAGAGCGACGGTCGCACGAACAGGGCGACGGCGAACAGCAGCTGGCCGGCGCCCAGTGCGGTCATCGAGATCCGGATCCACGAAGGGATGGCGACGTCGTCGGGCCCCGTCGTGCCCGGGTCGTAGGCCCGGTTCCGCACGTACAGCACCGGCAGCAGCAGCGGCGTCGCGACGTACAGAAGCGTCCACGCCCAGAAGGAGACGTGGCCGTGGTTGAACTCCGGCCAGTGCAGGAACGTGGCCACGCCCAGGCTGCCGGCGAAGACGGTCGTGGCGACGATCCCCGGCCCGAGGCGGTGCCACTCCCGGGCCCGCCACGCCCGGGCGAAGAAGAGCGCGCCGGCCAGGTAGCCACCGCCCATGAACATGCAGGTCATGCGGGAGCGGATGGTCCAGCCCCACAGGGTCCGGGTCTGCCCGGGAAAGAGGAACAGGATCACAAAGGCGGCCGTGAGGACGGGAACGATGACCGCCGAGACCGCCCGGGTGGTCGCCAGCACCCGGTCGTCGCGGACCGGCGGTTCCATCGCCACGTCATCCACGGCTCGCGCTCGCCCTCCCTCCGAACCGAGGCTACGCCCGAGCTACCGACTTCGCCTCCGATCCGCTTTGCGGCGTGGCGTCAATGTCGTCGGAAACCGGCGCGGTGCACTGGCGTGTCAGCCGTAATGCTCGCTCTCCACCATCTCGAGGATGTGAGTCCGCGGCGCCCCGACCTTCGCCGGCGCCTTGTCGGGCGAAGGCCAGACGTCGCGCTTCATGACCCGATTCGGGGGGGAAGAGGAAGCCGTCCCCGTGTTCGAGCGCGCATGGTTCCTCGCCGTTGCCGAAGAGCGTGATCCTGAGCGAAAGCTTCGGCTCTTCGCCGCACAGTCACTCCGGGTCAAGGCGGGTTCGGGTGCCTTGCTGGAGTCCATCCGTCATGCGTCGTTCACTGACTCTGAGATCGCCACGCTGTGGGACGACATCGAAACGAAGCTGCTCGACGTCGCCCGGTCCATCGTCACCCAGCTGAGCGACGGTGGCGCGCTCGCCGCGGACCTGTCGATCGCCGATGCGACCGACATCCTTTGGACACTCAACCATCCGACGGTCTGGCATCTGACCGTTCGCGCCCGGCGATGGACGCCGGAGCGGTACGAGCGATGCCTCGGTGACGTTCTCTGTACGCAGCTTCTTGGCCCATCAACCTGATCCGGCGCCGCGCACCCGTCTCACCCGGAGTTCAGCTTTGGTCGTCAGCCTGGACTGTCACCCGAAGCTCAGAGCCACCGACGCACCCGGAGCCGGTAGTCGGCGTAGACGGGGCCGTAGCGCTCCGCCAGATACGTCTCCTCGGGCTTGATCGCCAGCTGTCTGACAGCAATGAGCGCCAAGGGCAGGAACGCCAGCGGCCACCCGGTGCCGGCAAGGAGGGCACCGCCCGCCACCATCATGGCCAGCCCGGTATACATGGGGTTGCGGGAGAACCGATAGATCCCAGTGGTGATCAGCGTGGTCACCGGGCGGTGCGGGATGATGGTGGTGCGATGGGTGATGACGGCCGCGACACCCGCAAGGTCGAGCGCCAGCCCGGCGACGAGGATCGCCGCGCCGACGAGCGCGGTGGCCGGTCGACCAGGGATGTCCAGGGCTACCGCCCCCTGTAGGAACATCCCCGTCGCGAACGCCGCTCCGTAGTAGAGCGGCGGAGGGACAGGGAACACCTTCGCACCCGTTCGCGCCGCCGCCGGCGTCGTGGGGTCCGTCTGGGTTGTGGTTCTCACGGTTCTTTCCCTTCTCGCGCCAGCCCGACGCGTGGTCGGCGGATGACCTTGATCCGAAGCTTCTTCGGATGAAGTATGCTGTCCGTGGTGAAGGAAGTCAAGAGCCGGCACTACGACAACGCAGCCCGACAGATCCAGTCGGTCGAGACGAGGCGGCGCATCCTCGAGGCCGCCGCCGCGCTCATGGTTGAGCGGGGATACCGCGCCACGACGGTCGCTGAGATCGCGAGGCGATCCAGCGTCCACGTCGACACCGTCTACGAGTTGGTCGGGCGCAAGCCGGTGCTGCTGCGGGAGCTGATCGAGCAGGCGCTCTCCGGCGCCGACGGCGCCGTGGTCCCCGAGGAACGCGACTACGTCAAGGCGATCCTGGCCGAGCCCGACCCGGCCCGCAAGCTGGCCACCTATGCCCGAGCGGTGCGGAACATTCAGGGCCGCATGGCCCCACTGCTTCTCGCCCTGCGTGACGCATCGGCGACTGAACCGGAAGCCAAACAGGTGTGGCAGGAGATCAGCGACCGGCGGGCCGCCAACATGCGCAACCTGGCTCAGAACCTGGAGGCCGCCGGCGGACTGCGTCCGGGCCTGTCCATCGACGAGGCTGCCGACGTCATCTGGGCCACCAACAGCTCCGAGCTCTACGTGCTCCTCACGGTCGAGCGGGCATGGTCACCTGACCGCTACGAACGCTGGCTGTCCGATACGTGGTGTCGCCTCCTGCTACCGGACACGCACCGCGAGCATCAGCTCTGAGCGGGCGCAGACCGCGTTCGCAGGAATTCCGCGGGGCCGCCCGTCGCAGAGATGGTCATGGCTCGGCTGGAGTCGCACCTGCGCCGCTCGCGGCGACCCGGCGGTGGTCGATCCACTCCCAGACGCCCCAGGCGACCAGCAGTGCGGTCCAGATGGGCCAGTCGTACAGCCACTGAACGTCGAAGGCCAGATAGAAGGCCATCCCGCCGACGACGAGCACTGTCGACCCCTCCCCGACGTCGACGCCCGCCCTCGTCCGGGCGACGAGCCGTGCCGTCAGTAGGCCGAGCCCGGCGCCGACCAGGAACGCCGCCGCTTCCCGCTGGTCCGGCACAGGGCCGTGCCGAGTGAGCATGACGGCCGCGCCCCAACCGATCAGCGTGAGGGCCGTCGCCGAGAGGCGGGGGGCGCGTCCGAGCACCGCAGCTGCCAGGGCGATCCCGCCGATCATCAGTGGCGTCGCGTCGAAGGTCAGGCCCAGCGGCCCCATGGCCAGCGCATACAGCACGGCACCGACACCAAGAATGATCGTCGTGGGGGGCATACCCGAGGAGCGTGGCACAGGAGCAGGCTCTGATTGTCGACACGGGCCGTGGCGAGGGCGGCTGGATGTCGGCGAGTCCCGGCTCCGCGAAGATCGCATCGGCCATCAACAGCGCTGCTCGAGCTGTGGTCTGGTGACCGGTTCCCGGTGAACCGGTCACCAGACGGGGGCTTCGATCAGGCCAGGTCGTAGCGATCGAGCGTCATGACCTTGTCCCACGCGGCCACGAAGTCACGCACGAACTTCTCCTTCGAGTCGTCACACGCGTAGACCTCGGCGATGGCTCGGAGTTGGGAGTTGGAGCCGAACACGAGGTCGACAGCGGTGGCTGTTCGCTTGACCTCGCCCGTCGCGCGATCGCGACCTTCGTACACGTTCTCCGAAGAGACCGAGGTCTTCCACTCTGTGCCCGCGTCGAGAAGGTTCACGAAGAAGTCGTTGGTCAACGTCTCGGGCCGGTCGGTGAAGACGCCGTGTCGGGCTTGCCCGAAGTTGGCGTTCAAGGCCCGCATGCCGCCGATGAGGACCGTCATCTCGGGAGCGGTCAGTGTCAACAGGTTGGCCCGGTCCAGCAGCAGGGTCTCCGGCGACAGCTTCTCTCCGGCGCGGAGGTAGTTGCGGAAGCCATCGGCGGTCGGTTCGAGCACGGCGAAGGTCTCGACGTCGGTCTGCTCCTGTGTGGCGTCCGTCCGCCCCGGCACGAACGGGACCGTGACCTCGTGCCCGGCCTCCCTCGCCGCTCGGGCGACGGCTGCGCATCCGCCCAGGACGATCAGGTCAGCGAGGGAGACCTTCTTCCCGCCCGACTGCGAGCTGTTGAAGTCCTGCTGGATCTGCTCGAGGGTGCTCAGCACTCGGGCCAGTTCGGCCGGCTCGTTGGCCTCCCAGTCCCTCTGCGGCGCGAGACGGACCCTCGCCCCGTTCGCCCCGCCCCGCTTGTCCGTGATGCGGAAGGTCGACGCCGACGCCCACGCGGTGGCGACCAGCTGGGTGATGGAGAGCCCCGATTCGAGGATCGTGCCCATGAGGGTGGCGATGTCCTCGGCGTCAATCAGCTCATGATCGACCGCGGGAACAGGGTCCTGCCACAGCTGCGGCTCTGGCACCCACGGGCCGAGGTAGCGCGAGAGGGGCCCCATGTCCCGGTGCAACAGCTTGAACCACGCCTTGGCAAACGCGTCTGCGAGCTGGTCCGGGTTCTCGTGGAACCGCTTCGTGATCTGCCCGTAGATCGGATCCACCTTCAGCGCCAGGTCCGACGTCAGCATCATGGGCGCGTGCCTCTTCGACGGGTCGTGGGCGTCGGGCACGGTGCCTTGGGCGGCCGGATCCTTGGGAGTCCACTGCTTCGCCCCGGCCGGGCTCGTCGTCAGCTCCCAGTCGTACCTGTACAGGTTGTCGAGGAACCCGTTGTCCCACTTCGTCGGCTCGTTGGTCCATGCGCCCTCGAGCCCGCTGGTGAGCGTGTCGGCGCCCTTGCCGGTGCCGAAGGTGTTCTTCCAGCCGAGCCCTTGGTGCTCGACCGGGCAGGCCTCGGGCTCCGGACCGATGTACTCCGGATCGACCGCACCGTGACACTTGCCGAACGTGTGGCCGCCGACGATGAGGGCAACCGTTTCCTCATCGTTCATCGCCATGCGATGGAACGTCTCTCGAATGTCCCTCGCCGAAGCCAGTGGATCCGGGTTGCCGTTGGGCCCCTCCGGGTTCACGTAGATCAGGCCCATCTGCACCGCGCCGAACGGACCGGTGAGCTCCCGGTCGCCGCTGTAGCGCTCATCTCCGAGCCAGGTGTCCTCGGGCCCCCAGAAGATCTCCTCGGGCTCCCAGATGTCCTCTCGTCCGAAGCCGAAGCCGAACGTCTTGAACCCCATCGATTCCAGCGCACAGTTGCCGGCGAACACGATCAGGTCGCCCCAGGAGAGCTTCCGGCCGTACTTCTGCTTGACCGGCCAGAGCAACCGGCGGGCCTTGTCGAGGTTGGCGTTGTCGGGCCAGCTGTTGAGAGGCGCGAAGCGCTGGTCACCGCCGCCGGCGCCGCCGCGGCCATCGGCGATGCGGTAGGTGCCGGCCGCGTGCCATGCCATCCGGATGAAGAGCCCCCCGTAGTGCCCGTAGTCGGCCGGCCACCAGTCCTGCGACGTCGTCATCACATCGAAGATGTCCCGCTTCAGAGCGTCGAGGTCGAGGCTCTTGAACTCCTCTGCGTACCTGAAGTCCTGACCCATCGGATTCGACAGGGGCGAGTGTTGGTGGAGCACCTGCAGGTCCAGCTGATTCGGCCACCAGTCCCGGTTCGTCCTGGGCCGGGTGTGCTTCACCGTCGGTGACGGGATTGCCGGGTTCTCGCTTTCGCTGACGCTCTCAGTCACGTCGCTCCTTCTCCTGTCTCGCTGTTGGTTGCTCTGGATCCAAGGTCGTGTTTCTCGACTGGTGTCGCAACTGCCCGTCCTTCAGCCGCCGGACGAGACAGCAGTGGATGCGACGCACTCGGGACAACGGCCCCAGTAGATGACTTCCGCTTCATCGATCTCGTAGCCCGAGTCGTCGGCGGCCGTGAGGCACGGGGTGACGCCTACGGCGCAGTCGACGTCGACCATTCGCCGGCAGCTCCGGCAGATCAGGTGGTGGTGGTTGTCACCGACCCGGGCCTCGTAGCGGGCGGGCGACCCCGCGGGCTGGATTCGCCGCAGGAGGCCCTTGTCGGTGAGGGCGCCGAGGGCGTCGTACACGGCCTGATGTGAGATCGTGCCGATCTCCGCTCGGACGACCTTGTCGATGTCGTCCGCGCTGCTGTGCGGTCGGTCGGACACCGCCCGCAGAACGGCAAGACGCTGCGCGGTGACGTGCATGCCGTGCCGGCGGAGAAGCGCCTGGGTCTCAACGGATGTCTCTCTGGACACGCCCGGAGCTTACCCTCGAACTGGAGTGAGCCTAGATCTGGTCGGACACCAGTGTTCACGAACCGGTGGGCGCTCCGGCTCCAGCGGGAGACGTCGGACTCAGCGGACGTCTGACTTCGAGGCGATGCGAGGTCTGGTCGATGCGACGCCCGAGAGGCTGAGGAAGGATGCCGAGATGATGGCGCGGACCTCCCCCTCGTCGACAAGGTGCGCAAGGCGGGCTGGAGGCTCTCCGGCGTCCCCGCCGGAACCATCGAGAGGCGCGGCACGGCGGGGTGACCCGCGGCGACAACGCAGCCACCTGCCCTTGACGTCGATCGTGATGCGGGATGCGGTCAGGAGAGCTCGCCGGCCGGATCCCAGGGACGACCGCCGCAGCGTCCCCCTGACATGGCTCCATGGTGCGAAATCCGGAGACCCACCACGCCAGGAACCCCTCGGATTCGTGACCCATAGCCGGCGCTCGTCCTAGCCAGGCCCGTACCAGCCGGCGATGTCGGCGACCAGGTGGACCGCCCCACCGCTGCCGTTGTAGAGACTGACCTTCCCCTCGGCACCGACCTTGACGACGACCAGGTTGGGGACGGTGCGGCCGGGGACGACATTCAGGTTGGAGGCCAGCGGGCGGGCCTGACCCGTCGGCCAGACAGTGACGAAGCCAGTGGCGAGTGGGTCGACCGCCGTGACGTTGAGGACCACCGCGGAGGCCCCGGCGGGTGGCACGCCGCCCCGGCCGGCCACCTCCAGGTCCACGACCGCATTGGCCTGGACCAGGTTCGGATAGTGGGGCGGGGGGATAAGGGCGGGTGGCATCGACCCAGGGGGGATCACCAGAACGGGAATCCGGGTGTCGAGGAGTCGAGTAGGGAGGACGGGATGGTACCGGGCGCCGCCGGTGCCACCATCTGGCCCGAACCAGCCGGCGACGTCGGCCACCAGGTGGGCGGCGGCCGCGCTCTGATAGAGGCTGACCTTGCCACCGACGCCAACCTTCACTGTGACGAGGTTGGGCACCGTCTCGCCGGTCGTGAAGTTCAGGTTCGATGCCAGCGGGCGGGCGACACCGGCCGGCCACGCCGTCAGAAAGCCGCCGCCCAGCGGTTCGGTGATCGTGACGTTGAGGACCACGGCGGACGCCCCCGTCGTCGGGACGCCACCCCGGCCGGCGACCTGCAGATCGACGGGGGCGGCAGAGGCGACCCTTCCGACCGGCGCGCCGTTGCCGGCCCGGGTGTCGAGGATTCGAGTCGGCGTGAGGGCGTGGAACCGAGCTCCCTGCGCTGAACCACTGGGCCCGTACCAGCCGGCCACGTCGGCGATGAGATGGCTGGGCCCGGCGCCGTTGTAGATGCTCACCCTGCCTTCGAGGCCGACCTTGACCGTGATCAGGTTGGCCACCGTCTGGTTGACATACACGTTCAAATTGGAAGCGAGGGGCCGGGCGTCACCGGTGGGCCAGACGGTGAGGTAGCCCGCAGCCCAGGGTTCCGTCACCGTCACGTTGAGCACCACGGCCGATACGCCCGTCGCCGGCACGCCTTGGCGGCCGGTGACTTGGAGGTCGAGCGTGGCACCATGCGCCACCCTGGACAGAGGCGCGCCGTTGCCCGTGCGGGTATCGAGGATCCGCGCCGGAGGGAGCGGATGGAAACGGGAGCCGTCCGCGGCGATGATGGCCGGTGTCGGCGGCGACCGCCGTCCGACGCCGTACTCGTTCATCGCCGCCACGGTGAACGTCACGCTGGCGCCGCCCGGTAGTGGTGGTGGTGTGTACGTCGTCGCGTCGGCTGGGGCACCGGCCGGCGCGCCGGGCACACCGTCGACAATCGTCGTCACCTGAAAGCCGGTGATCTCCGGAGCTCCGGCGGTCGGCGCCGACCAGCTGACGACCGCCGACGCCTCCGTGGAGACCGCACCCACGTCGCTAGGGGCGGCGGGCGCCCCGGTGAGGAATCGACTGTCGGCGGTGTTCCAGTGGGTGGCCAGGTAGCTTCCCGGCGCCGGGTCGGTGTGGAAGTAGTCGTCGTGGTTGCAGTCGAACAGGTCCTCCCGCCCTTCGGGGCAGGCCGTCACGACCGGCAGGCCGGAAGAGTCGCCGCCGCACATACGGTCGATCTCGTCGAGGCAGTGGGCGAAGCCCGTGGAATGAGGCGCGCTGGACTGCACCGCTCCCAAGGTGTGGAACAGCTCGTGGCCCTCGGCCAGCGCCCCGGGGATGCCCCAGCATCCGCTGTCGACGCGTCCCACCATCGACACCGACCCGTTGTTCTGGTTGCCCCAGTCCGGGCGGTCGTCCGCTCGAAACTCGCCCAGCCCGCAGAACGTGGTCGCGTCCATCCACACCAGGAAGCGGCGGTCGGTCCGTTCGGCGTGAGCCTCTCGGATCTGGGAGGTGAATGCCCCGAAGTCGGTGACAGCCGCCGCGGTGACGACCAGCCGGCTGATCGTCGGTGTGCAGGACGCGTCGTGCACGAAGCGGATCCGGCGCACCCCGGCGGTCTGCTCGGCACTCTCCTTGACTCCCGCGTCGATCTGCGCCGCCCAGGACTGGAACGACGTGGCGAAGGCGTCGTAGCGGTCGGGCTGGCCGGCGGGCCGGGCGTACACCAGCTGCACCCGCGGGCCGCTGGCCCCGTCGCCGGTGCAGATCGGAGTGACCGCTGTCGGTGCCGAACCCTCAGGTCGGGTGGCGGCCAGTGGAGGGCGCGGCCTGCGGATGTCGATACCGGGCGGCGCGGCATCGGGCCCGTGGGTGCAGGTGATCTGACCGGTGGGCGACCGCAGCTCGATTGCGCCCGCGCACGGACCGTCTGGTGCGACCCCGGGCGTGGGGCGGGGTGTCGGAGCCGCCGCATCGGCGGGGAAGGCAGGCGCCAGGAGGACGAGAGCGAAGAGGACGGTGAGCCGGCCCCGCCGGCCATGGGCTCTCACGCGTCCTGCCGGCAACACGACCATCGGCGGGAGAGCGGCAAGCGGTACCCGACCAGGGTGGACGAAGCGTCGTCGCTTCGCGTCCTCGTGTCGGCCACCGTCGTACCGCCTCTTCGCAGGGATCCGTCCGATCACGAGTATCGGCGTCCGGGTGGGCCGCCTTGAGGGCGAGATGGTCAACCTCCGGACGCCCAGCGCGCCCCCAGAGGCCTCGTCGTGAGATTTTCTCCGGAAACGGAGCGTGTTCGTCTTGACACGCTGGGTGGCGCGGCGCGAGTGTCAACGCGGGTTGGGGAACGACCAACGACAAGGAGGACGGCGAGAACGGCCGAGACCTTCAACTCGGTGGAGGTGAGCGGCGTGCCCGTCCACTCCCCCGGGCGGAGGGCCTTGCGAGACGTACAGCGGAGTGGGGACGGCGTGTACCGCGTGCCCGCTCCCCTGCTTGCGTCGGTGGTTCCATAGCCCATCGAAGGCCTGGGACGGCCTTACACCGCATTGTTCGTCCGCGCTCGTCGACGGCAACCTGTCAGCAACGACGACGAACACTCCGCGTCAGTCCTCATGGAGGTGTGGCCAATGTCGGAGGCAAGCCTTGAGGAGCGTTCCTACGAACCGAGACGTACGCCCCGAGAACTGCAGGCGGTGTTGATCACCGGGCGGGGGCATCGATATCGCGCCGCGCCCGTCCCAGCACCTTCGAAGAACGAGATCCTCCAGTGCATGTTCTGGTTGCAGGCTGAGGGATTGGGCGACGAGGCCAACGTCACGCTGCTCGAGCGCTTTCTGGGAGTGGATGTGAACGTCGACGTCGCCCTCCTCGATCGGCTGCTCGAGGAGGGCTACGTCGAGCGGGTGGGCGACCGCTACAAGCTCACCGAGGCCGGCACCCGCAAGGGGGGCGTCGAGCTCGCCGCCTCGTTCGAGGAGCTCATGAAGCCGACCTACGGCGAGTGTGGCCGGACCGTCTGGTGCATGGGAAGGACCCCGGGGGAATGCCGTGCCGGCCTCGACCGTGATGGGAGCCTGGCCCGCTCCCCTGTCACCTCCTTGCGCGACACCTAAGCGGGAAATCGTCCCAATCACGCTCGTACAACCACCGAACACGTTCTCGAATGAACATGGAATGGGATGCGCATGGCGACGCTGTATCAAGGACCGACTCGCGGCACGGTCTGTGACCTCCGGCCTGCCGAAGGCGTGACTCGCGGCGTCGCGAGACGGGTCGCGTCCTTCGGTCACACGCGGACCGTCCCCCTGCACCGCTCGCATCCCCGGCGCCGGCGGGATGCGCGGGCGGCCATCGAGTTCGAGGGCCTGCGCAAGACGTTCGGGTCGGTTCGCGCCCTCGACGGCATCGACCTCGAGGTGGAACCGGGCTCTGTCCTCGGCCTGCTGGGCCCCAACGGGGCAGGGAAGACGACGCTGGTTCGAGTCCTGACCACCTTGCTGGCCCCCGACGGTGGCCGGGCGACTGTGGCGGGCTTCGACGTGGTCCGTGACGCGACAAGACTGCGGCGCGTCGTCGGCCTGGCCGGCCAGTCGGCGGCGGTCGACGAGCACCTGACCGGCCGGGAGAACCTGGTGCTGGTCGGCCGCCTCCACCACGTGGGCCGACCCGAGGCGGCGCGCCGGGCGAGCGAGCTGCTCGAGCGGTTCGACCTGACCGGCCCCGCCGACCGCCGCGTGAGCACATGGTCGGGCGGCATGCGCCGCCGCCTGGACCTCGCGGCCAGCCTGGTGGGCCGGCCCGAGGTGCTTTTCCTCGACGAGCCGACGGCCGGGCTCGACCCGCGGAGCCGCCTTGGTCTGTGGGACGTCATTGCCGGCCTGGTCCACGACGGCACGACGGTTCTGCTCACCACCCAGTACCTCGAGGAGGCCGACCAGCTGGCCTCCACGGTCGCGGTGATCGACGCCGGCCGCCTGATCGCCGTCGGCAGCCCCGACGAACTGAAGGCCCGGGTCGGCGGGGCCTTCGTCGAAGTCACCGTGGCGGATCGGTCCGACGTGGTCGCTGCTGCCCGGGTCTTGGCCTCGCTGGCCCCTACCGGAGCCCGCATCGACGCAGGCACGAGGCTGGTGGCCGTGCCGGTCACCGGTGGCGTGCCCGACGCCGCGGCGTCGGTTCGCCTGCTGGACGGTGCCGGTATCCGCATCGAGGACCTCACCGTCCGCCGCCCCAGTCTCGACGACGTCTTTCTCACCCTGACCGGCGGCGCCGGCCGGCGGGACGCGCCAGGGGCGGCGTGCGATCTCCTCGACCCGCGGAAACCCTGAAGGGTGGGCACCAGCCGGCGGGGAACGACGGTGAGGGTCCCGGTGATGCGCGCCCCCGTGCCGGCCCCGACCGCTGGGTGGTGGGCCGTGTCCGACGCGGCCGTGCTGGCCCGACGGAACCTTCTCCATTACCTGCGAGTACCGAGCCTCGTCGTGTTCTCGGTCGTCTCGCCCGTCATGTTCGTCCTGCTGTTCGCGTATGTGTTCGGGGGGGCGATCAGCGTTCCCGGCCTGCGCTACGTCGACTTTCTCATGGGCGGGATCCTCGTGCAGACGGTGGCCTTCGGTTCCACCGAGACCGGCGTCGGGCTGGCCGACGACCTGTCCCGGGGCATGGTCGACCGCTTCCGGACGCTGCCGATGGCCCGCTCCGCCGTGCTCGCGGGCCGCACACTCGCCGACACCGTCCGCCACGCGTTCATGGTGCTGATGATGACCGGCGTGGGACTGCTCATCGGCTTCCGGCTCCACGGCGGGATCGTCAAGGCGGTGACGGCCCTGCTTGTCGTCCTGTCGTTCGGTTTCGCGCTGTCGTGGGTCTCAGCGGCCATCGGTCTGGCAGTGCACGACGTGGAGGCGGCCCAGATGGCCGGCGTCATGTGGACCTTCCCCGTCACGTTCACCAGCTCGGCCTTCGTACCGGTCGAATCCATGCCCGGATGGCTCCAGGCCTGGGCCGACATCAACCCGGTCACCGTCACCGTCGACGCCGTGCGCAATCTCCTGCTCGGGCGGCCGGCGGCCACCGACGTGGTCCAGGCGCTGCTCTGGACCGTAGCCATCCTCGCCGTCTTCGTTCCCCTCGCCGTGCGCCGCTACCGGACCTGAACCGCCTTCGGATCAGAGGGTGAGTCGCAGCCTCCAAGCTCCCCGACTGCCCGGCGACATATCCAGTGCCATCGGCGGGGCGGTGGGCTTAGGATCCGGGCAATGGCGTACGAGATGTCGATCGAGGTGCTGGACGGTGAGTTCCCCGCCTATCTCTGGATGGACGCCCACGGCGACAGCTTGGTGGAGGCAGCCCTGCAGTGTGGGGTGATCGAGTGGCGCTGGCAGTTTTTCGACTGGGGCGTCGTCCTGGAGATCGACTTTGCCGAGGAGAGCGGCTGGGAGCGGTTCCGGGCCAGCACGGCCGTCCAGGCCGCGCTCGACTCTGTTCCGGACCGGTTCTCAGGACTGCTCATCTACCGCGGCAGGGGCGGCAGCTCGTCTCCACGAATGCCGAGGAAACCGCTCCCACGCACCGGCGCAGGAGCGGTGTCCCTGGAGTTCCCCGACGAGTGGGTGTTCGAGCCGGCGCCGGCTCCGCCCGTCTTGCAAGGCTGGCCTGGCGGCCGCGGGCCCGCTCACCACCTATGGGCGACGTCGATCACCAGACGGGTTCCCCCGCCCGGGCCGTCGAGCTGGAACACCCGGAAGGGCAGCCGGGCCCGCACGCCCAGGCCGAACGAGGAGTAACCCTCGTACGAGCCGCCCCAGACCAGATCCTTGAAGGTCCGGTACCCGGCGGCCTGGAACTGGTCGGGCCGCACGACCACCGCAGTTCCTGACCAGGGCACTGTCGAGTTGCCATTGGCGTCGTACGCCGGCGCATTGACCGTGATCTGCATGACCGCCCCTCCGGCGACCAGCAACGGCGCACCCGAGCCCTCGGCCCGGTAGGGCGGCTCGATGTAGCGGACCGTGTAGCCGGGCGCCGGCGCGCTGGCGAGGTCGAGGACCAGACGGTCGAAGCAGTCCTGGCGGCCGACGCGGGCGCCGGTCAGGGGACCTTGCGTCATCGCGGGCGAGGACTTGGCCTGGCTGCCCCAGGCGATGCCGCAGTACGGCCCGGAGGCCGCAGCTCCGGCCGCGGCCGGCAGGAGGCCGGCGGCGAGCATTGCGCCGGCCAGTCCCGCGCCGACGGCAAGCCGTAGTCGAGACGACGTGTTCATGGCGAGATCCCTTCTCCTCGAGTGGATACCTCGATGTTCGGGGACGGGGGTCACGGCGGCTTCTCAGCCGTGTAACGGTTCTTCATCAGCCCACGCCGTCGGGTCGGCGCGATGATTCGACCGGTGAGCACATTGGCGCGCATGGGAGTTGTCGCCGCCATCGGCGTTCTCAGCGCGTGCACCGACTCCCGCCCCGCAGACGAGGCGGCCCGACCGGTGACGTCGCGCGCCCCCCAGGAGGCGGTCGCGACGACAGCCACGACCACGGCGCCGCCCCGGCCGGTGGTGGAGAGGATCGGGCAGCCGTTCCTGCTCGACGGCCTTCGCCTCACCATGCTGTCGGTACAGGATCCGTTCCCGCCGTCGCCGGCCGTGCAGCCCCGACCGGGACACCGCCTGGTGTCCATCAAGTATGAGACGGTGAGCCAGACCTCCGCCTCGCGAAGCCTGTCAGACCTGCCGACTGTCGAGCTTCGGGACTCCTCCGGCGCCGGCTACCGGTCCGAGCATGGCCGGATCAGCATGACGAACGGAGTGAGAACGCCAGGTGAGCTGCCTGGAGGCAACGGCATGCAGACCAGCGCCATGTTCGAGGTCCCCGCGTCGGCGACGAGCCTCAGCGTCGCCTTCCGACCGCTGTCCGGCCCTGATCAGGAAGTGATGGTCACCCTCGACTGAGCGGCGCCCCGGCCCACGCTTTTCCGAACGCGCTTGAGGCCGGCATAGGCGGCGACACCCCCCAGGACCCAGGGACCGGCGATGATGACCGGATCGAGCGGCTGGTGGGCCAGGTCGGCGCGCTTCTTGCCCATGCGGGAGGCGAGGCCGTGGTGCGTGAGCTCACTCCGGATGCCGGTCTCGGTGATGGGGTTGTCGGGGCGCAGGGTGAGGAACGACCGGAAATGGCTCCCGAGCGAGTCGACCCGGTCAGCCGCCACCAGGATCAGCCAGTGCGCGGCACGGGCCTCGCTGAACCGCTTGTAGGCGTACTTCCGCATCGCCCCCGATACGCCCTTCGGTGGGCACGACGTGCCGAACACCGGCGTGAGGAACTTGTGCTCGTTGGACCGCTCCCGCGGCCACTTCTCGGGCTGCCGCTCGGGGAAGTCCCAGTGCGCGCCGCTCGACCCCGGGTCGAACCGCTCCCTCGGCACCGATGGACGGTCCCTGGGGTCGAGGTCGACGCCCCATCCGGGGATGCGAGCCCGGAGCTGATCGCTCGTCTCGGCAAGGGCGGGCTTCTCTGCCGTGTAGGCCATGGGTCGCTCTCCTCCTCAGGCTGCGTTCGGAACGATGAGCGGCTTGATGCAGCCGTCCAATTTGGCCGAGAAGATGTGGTAGCCCTCGGCGATGTGTTCGAGGGGTATGCGGTGGGTGACGATGTCGCTGGGCTTGAGGTAGCCGTTCCGCACGTGCTCGAAGAGACGGGGCCACTGCCGCTTCACCGGGCACTGGTTCATGCGCAGGGTGAGGCCCTTGTTCACGGCGTCGCCGAACTTCACCGCGCTGAAGATGGGGCCGTACGCGCCGACCACCGAGACGGTGGCGCCCTTGCGCACGGAGTCGATCGCCCAGTTGAGCGCCACCGGCGAGCCGCCCTGCAGCTTGAACTTCGCCCCCGCAACGTGTTGGAGGAAGTTGCCGTCCGCCTCGGCGCCGACGGCGTCGATGGCCACGTCGGCGCCCAGGTGGTCGGTGATCTTCTTCATGTGCACGACGATGTCGTCGTACTCGGTGAAGTTGTACGTCTCGGCGTGGGCAAAGGTCCTGGCCTTCTCCAACCGGTACTCCAGGTGGTCGATGACGATGACCCGCCCGGCGCCCATGAGCCACGCCGACTTGGCCGCGAAGAGCCCCACCGGTCCGGCCCCGAAGACCACCACCACGTCGCCCTCGACGATGTCACCGAGCTGGGCGCCGAAGTAGCCGGTGGGGCAGGCGTCGGTGAGCAGCACCGCGTCCTCGTCGTCCATCCAGTCCGGGATGATCGTGGGCCCGACGTCGGCGAACGGCACCCGTACGAACTCGGCCTGGCCGCCGTCGTAGCCGCCACACGTGTGCGAGTAGCCGTAGATCCCCCCGACCGCGGTGGCGTTCGGGTTGACGTTGTGACAGTTGGAGTACAGGCCCCGTGCGCAGAAGAAGCACGACCCGCAGAAGACGTTGAACGGCACCATGACCCGGTCGCCGCGCTTCAGGTTCTGCACCGACGAGCCGACCTCTTCGACGACGCCGATGAACTCGTGGCCGAAGGTGTGGCCGACCCGCGTGTCCGGGATCATCCCGTGGTACAGGTGGAGGTCGGACCCGCAGATCGCGCCCATTGTCACCCGCACGATCGCGTCGTTCGGGTGCTCGATGGGCGGGATGTCCTTGTTCTCGACCCGAATCTTGTAGGGCCCGCGATAGACCATCGCCTGCATCACTACCTCCTCATCGGGCGCTCGGTCGACACCGTGCCACGGCCCTTTCCTGCCCAGCCGGCCACGGCTCAATCCCGGTTTCCGGTCAGCCTGGGAGGGTCTCTCCGCCGATCGGGGCCAGGACCTCGCCGCTGTAGTAGCTCGACAGGCGCTCGGCCGCGAAGAAGACGTAGGACGGGGCGATCTCGTCGGGCTGGGCCGCCTCGTTCATGGGCGTCTGCTGGCCGAACTTCGCCGCCTTCTCGCCGCCCATCGTCGCCGGGATCATCGGGGTCCAGACCGGCCCGGGCGCGACACAGTTGACCCGGATCCGCCGGTCCACCAGCGACTGGGCCATGGAGTAGGTGAAGGCGAGGATCGCGCCCTTGGTCGCGGAGTAGTCGATGAGGCTCTTGTTGCCCCGCAGCCCGTTGATCGACCCGCTGTTGATGATTGCCGCCCCGTCGGGCATGTGCTCGAGCGCAGCCTTGGTCACCCAGAAGTAGCTGTAGATGTTGGTCCTGAACGTCCGGTCCCACTGCTCCGTGGTGATCTCGGCGAGCGACTCGACCGGGCTCTGGTAGGCGATGTTGTTCACGAGGACGTCGAGCCCGCCGAGCTCCGCCACCGTACGGCGGACGACGTCGTCGCAGTGGTCCTCTACGGAGAGGTCGCCCGCCATCACGAAGCTCCGGCGACCCTCCTGCTCCACCAACTTCGCGGTGTGACGGGCGTCGTCGTCCTCGGAGAGGTAGGCGATGGCGACGTCGGCGCCCTCCTTGGCGAAGGCGACGGCGACGGCTCGCCCGATGCCGGAGTCACCGCCGGTGACGAGCGCCCGCTTGCCTTCGAGCAGGCCGCTTCCGACGTAGTCGGCCATCTCGTCGGCCGGGCGGGGGGTCATGGCGTCGGTGGTCCCGGGGTACTCCTGCTCCTGGACGGGAAACGCCTGGTCGCCGTCGCTCATGGTTCGATCTCCGTTCGGTGGGTTCGTGGCCCATTACCCACGCCAGCCCGGGCACGAACTGACGGTACGAGTCGTTTCCGCCGGATTTCGCACGGGTAGGTCGAGCGCCGGTTGACGACACAGCCGACGCGCGGCCCGCAGGGCCCGCCAACCGAGTTCGTTCGAAACCAGTGGAGGTCACCGTGTCGACGTTGCCCAGCAACCAGTCCGCCACCGGTGATGCAGTCGATCTGCTCACCGCCCAGCACGAGGAGGTCCGCCAGCTCTTCGCCCAGATCCAAGGCGGAGGCCAGGGCCGGAAGGACACCTTCGAGTGCCTCGTCCGCCTCCTTGCCGTGCACGAGACCGCAGAAGAGGAAGTCATCTACCCGGCGCTGCGCGGGACCGGGCCCGACGGCGACCAGGTGGCCGAGGCCCGCAAGGCCGAGGAGGACGAGGCCAAGACGATGCTCTCCGATCTGGAGAAGCTCGGCGTGGACGGCGAAGGCTTCGATGCCCAGCTCGAGACATTCCGGATGGCCGTGCTGGCCCACGCCGAAAACGAGGAGCGGGAGGTGTTCCCGCGGCTTCGACAGTCGCTCGACGCCGAGACGCTCCAGTCGATGCGGATGGCGCTGGAGACCGCCGAGGCCATGGCCCCGACCCACCCCCACCCGCACGGCCCGGAGAGCGCGCTCGGCAACATCTTGGTCGGGCCGTTCGTCGCCGTCGTGGACAAGGTCCGCGACGCCCTGCGAGCCCGCAAGACAGGCTGACCCGCCGGCCGAGGGACGCGCCTCGCCGCTCCTTCGAAGCTCGGTGAGGGAGCTTCTG
>CADCTB010000126.1 GCA_902805665.1 uncultured Acidimicrobiales bacterium | reverse complement strand
CCCGGGAGGCATTCCGGGGTTTGGAATATCCAGCGAGCGCCCCTGGTGCCTCAGATTCTCAGCCGGAAGGCGCCTGCCTGACGGTCACGCCGAGATGGCCTGCTCGCCGCCTTCGGCGTCTTCCGCGCAGGCGGCGGCGAGGTCGTCCAGGGACAGGTGCAGCGCGTGGGCCAGGGCGGCCACGGTGAAGTACGCCGGCGTCGGGGCCCGCCCGGTCTCGATTTTGCGGAGCGTTTCCGCAGACACTCCGGCGGCTGCTGCCACCTCGACCATGCTGCGGTCACCGCGGGCCTGCCGGAGCAGGATGCCGAAGCGCTCGCCGCGTTGCCGCTCTTGCGGGCTCAAAGGAACTCTGACCATGCCGTGATACTAATACCGGTATAAGTATTGGGCAGCACGCGTCGCAGGGAGTCACTGCACATGGTGGAGATCAAGACCGACACGGCACTGGAGAGGATGCGAGAAGCCGGACGGGTCGTGGCCCACGCGCTCGCAGCCGTCCGCGCCGCGGCAGCCGTGGGAGTTCGTCTCCGCGAGCTCGACGCCGCCGCCCGTACGGTCCTGAGCGAGGCGGGGGCACGCTCTCCGTTCCTGGGCTACCGGCCTTCGTTCGCCCCGACCCCCTTCCCCGCCGTGATCTGCGCCTCCGTGAACGACGCCGTCGTGCACGGCATCCCCGACGACTACCGCCTGCGCGACGGCGACCTGGTCAGCATCGACTGCGGAGCCGAGCTCCACGGCTGGACCGGAGACGCCGCGATCAGCTTCACCGTCGGCACCGCTCGCCCCGCCGACATGGAGCTCATCGCCGCCACCCAGCAGGCCCTGGACGCCGGGATCGCCGCCGCCACCATCGGCCATCGCATCGGCGATATCTCCCATGCCATCACCACGGTCGCCCGCATGGCCGGCTGTGGCATGCCGGCCGACTTCGGTGGCCACGGCATCGGCCGCCAGATGCACGAGGACCCCCACGTCCCCAACCACGGACGCCCCGGCCGCGGCTTCCCGCTGCGCCACGGGCTCGCCCTCGCCATCGAACCCATGCTCATGGCCGGAGGTTCCAACGACTACCGCACCGACCCCGACGGTTGGACCCTCCGCACGATCGACGGCAGCCGAGCCGCTCACATCGAACACACCATCGCCATCACCGACGACGGCCCCCGCATCCTGACCCTGCCCTGACCTCGAACCGCTCACATCAGCCACTCTGGGGAGGCAACCGACCAGCGGTCACGGCCTACCGGCACCGAGCCCCGGTCGGAAGTACATGCCGCCGGCGAGGCGGCGCGGAGCTCTCGAGAGCATGACGAGACCGACGTGGCAGCCGCTGACCATCTCTCGCACCGCATTGCCTACATCGAGACGGTTCGTCGAGCTCGAGCACAGCCGACGCGACGCCTGCATCCTGGACGTCGATGGTTGCCTCGAGAAAGGACCCGTGATGTCCGTCGTTCAGTCCGGTTGCCGGCCCGTCCAGATCAAGCTCGCCGTCGACAACCGGGAGTCCTCTGTCGCCTTCTACCAGGAGGCGTTCGGCCTCAACTACGAAGTCGCCCGACACACCCCGGACTACGACGCAAGCGCATTCGTGTTCGGCGAGTATGGCCGCGACACCTTCTTCCTGCTCTGGCTCCTCGACGACCGCCGCCGAATCGACCGGCCCGGAACGTCGAACTTCGCCCTACTCGTCGAGGACGTCGACAGGACCCATGCCAGTGCGCTGGCCGCCGGGGCGACCGAAGTCGTCGCGCCCCACGACGCTGAGGGCATGCCGCGGAGCTCTGCCGTGAAGGACCCGAGCGGCAACTGGATCGGTCTGGCCCAGGGGTGGGCCGGCTCCTCCGGTTGCCGGCCCGTCCAGATCAAGCTCGCCGTCGACAACCGGGAGTCCTCTGTCGCCTTCTACCAGGAGGCGTTCGGCCTCACCTACGAAGTAGCGCGGCGCACCCAGCACTACGACGCCAGCGCATTCGTGTTCGGCGAGTACGGACGGGACACCTTCTTCCTGCTCTGGCTCCTCGACGACCCCGACCGAGTCGACCGGCCCGGAAGGTCGAACTTCTCCCTGCTCGTCGAAGACGTCGACAAGGTCCACGCCAGCGCACTCGCCGCCGGAGCCACCGAGGTCGTCGCGCCCCACGACGCTCAGGGCATGCCACGGAGCTCGGGCGTGAAGGACCCGAGTGGCAACTGGATCGGTCTCGCCCAGGCCTGAGTCGCTTTCGCCGGCACGCACCTCGCCGAGCTCACAAGGCGCTGGGGCCGAAATTCGTCTCAAACCGCCAGCGACGCGCTCTTCGTAGCGAGGACGCCTTAGGGGTGCGACCCCAGGAGGAGATGGCATGGGTTGCCGTGCATGTGCCGTGCTGGTCGGGCTGCTGCTCGGCGTCGCCATCTTTCCGACGTCTGCCGCGCTCGGCGACGAGGGTCTGGTCCTCTCTCCGAACCAAGGCTTCGTTGGCGACGGCGTGAAGGCCGAGGCATCCGTGGCCAAGTGCGCGGTCTTCGTGGTCCGGTGGAAAGACGACGTCATAGGGACCGACGACGGAAGCGACGGTCGGGGCACGGTCTACTTCCGCGTCCCCGACAGTCCCGGGACCACGCAGCCGGTGGAGGCCTCCTGTAAGGCCTCAGCGGGTGGGCCCGAGCGGCTCGTCGGTCAGGCTTCCTTCGACGTTCTGGAGGTCAGCGGCTCGACGACGACGACGATTGTCAGTCCGACCTCGACGGTGCCGGGTACCACGACCCGACCAGGGTCGCCGACCACGTCTCGTGGTCCGACTCCTTCCACCCGGAAGCCCCCGACGACGGTGACGTCGACGTCAACATCGAGAGTCCCGGGTACGACTCGCCCGCCGACCACGACCACCCCCGCCAGCCGCCCGACGACCGTGGGACCGAGCCCGTCCACCACCCGTCCGGTCCCCCAGGACGTGTCGGAATGCGAGCGTCAGGCCCGCGACGCCGAGAGTCGTCTCGTCTACCAGCCCAACCGGCAGATGACGGTGGGGATCCCCTACGACGTGGTGGTGCAGGTGGCGCTGGATTCCTCGGATGTGTCGGTGGTGACCACACCCGGTCCGGAGCCCACGACGGTCGTGCGCCTGCGCAGCGCCCGGTGCACCATCGAAGCGGAACTGACAGGAGCGGGATCGGATTTCCAGGTCACGCCGCCCGGCCCGCTGGCCCAGTCCTTCATCGCCAGCCGGGTGCTGACCTGGCGCTGGCAGGTGGCGCCGCTACGGACAGGGGCAGAGCTCAAGCTCGTGCTGCGACTGCAGCCGACGGTCATCGAGGACGGCAAGCCGCCCAGGCCGGGCAGCGGCGAAGTCCACGAGGCGCTCATCCGGGTGGCCGCCCAGCCCCAGTCGCTGATCTCCAAGGTCGGCGATAGGGCCAACGGGGTGGTGGGGAACGACCTGGTGAAGTTGCTCCTGATCCCCAGCGGCGGGGGACTACTCACCCTGTGGGCCGGACACCGGTACCGCCGTCGGACCAAGGAGGGCGCCGGCCAGGCGTGAGCCCTGTGGCCGGCGGTCGGGCGCCATTCGAACCTAGGTGAGCGCGGTCAGGGCCCGACGTCAGGCCGGACGGCACTCGACGACGAAGCGGGTCCCGTGCGGGACCGCGGCCGTCACTTCGAGGCCTGCGGCCGCAGCCAGCTCCCGGAGCTCGGAGATGGTGCGGTGCCGGCCGCCCAGCAACACCATCTCGATCGAAAGTCCGCGATGGCCTTCGTCGGGACCGACGCCTTTCAGGACGACGACCCGGCCGTTCGGTTCGGCGGCCTCGGCGCAGCGGCGGAGGATGGCGGTGGCCTCGTGATCGGGCCAGTCGTTCAGCACGCCCCGCAACAGATAGAGGTCGGCGCCGGAGGGAAGTGGGTCGAAGAAGCTCTGTCCGACGGTCGTGACCCGGTCGGCGACTTCGGCGAGGATGCCCGGCGACCGGGCGACGGTTCGGGGCAGGTCCACCAGCGTGCCGTGGAGGTGCCCGTGGACCCTCAGGAGCTCGGCGAGCATCGCGCCCGTGCCCCCGCCCACGTCCACCACGTGGCCCACTCCGCCCCACCCACCGGCGATCTCGAAGGTGTCGGGCGTTCCGTGCCCGGTCGGCCCGATCAGTTCGTCGAAGGATGCGGCAAGGTCGGGATGTGCGTCCAGGTCCTCCCAGAACGGGAGACCGAAGGCCTCGGCGTATCCCGGCTCGCCCGTGCGCACGTAGTTCGGCAGGGTCGACCAGGCGCCGGCCAACCGTCCGCCGATGCCCTCCAGGTCGAGCCCGATCCGCACCGCGGGGTCGAGGAGCTGCTTGGCCGTCTCGTTCAGCGCGAAGTGGCCCGGCGCCGGCTCGGCGAAGACGCCCTTGCCCGCCAAGTGCCCGAGCACGTTGTGCAGGGCCTCGCGGTCACAGCCGGTGGCCGTCGCCAGATCGGCGATATCAGTGGTGCCGGCGGCGATGTGCTCGGCCACCCGCAGCGTCACGGCCGCATGGACGCACCAGGGCGTCGCCAGGTCGGTGAGTGTGGAGAGGTCGGCCGGGGAAGGCTCGCTCATGCCCCGAGGCTACGCAGCCGGGCCGATCCGGAACTAAGAAGGGCTTCTCGGGCGTTGTATGCAGTGACGGTTTTAGGAGAGGACGATGAGCAAGAACACGATAAAGACCTACACGCTGCTGGCCGGGCTGGGCGGCTTGCTCATGCTGATCGGCAGCTTCTTCGGGCGAGGCGGGCTGGTCATCGGCCTGGTGATCGGGCTGGTGTTCGTCGGCGGGTCGTACTGGTTCTCCGACAAGCTGGCCATCAAGTCGGCCCGAGCCGTGCCTGTCACCGAGGCGCAGATGCCCGAGTACT
>CADCTB010000125.1 GCA_902805665.1 uncultured Acidimicrobiales bacterium | reverse complement strand
CCTCGATCGCCACACCCGCGTCTGGACGCGGGTCACGGGGTCCATGTCGGTGCTCCGACACGGCACCACCCGGCGGATCTGCGCGTACTACCTGCTGATGGCGCCGCTGAACCTGCTTGCGTTCCTGATCGCCGGCCGGGCCGCTCTCGACGGCCGTATCGACGTCGGCACCCTCGCCGTCGTCCTCCAGGCGTCGCTCCAGCTCCTGGCCCTCGGCGGCCTCGGCTTCGAGGAGTACCAGATCGACTTCGGCACCGCCGCCCTCCCGGCCCTGGCCGAGCTGGAGCACCGGGCGGCCGCCGTCGGGGCCGGCGAGCCGAAGGGTGAGCGTCTCGTCGGCCTCGACCAGCCTGGCCACGCCATCCGCTTCGAGGGCGTCAGCTTCGCTTATCCCGACGGCCGACAGGTCTTCGGCTCTGGCCGAGCTGGAGCACCGGGCGGCCGTGGTCGGGGCCGGCGAGCCCGGCGGGGGCCTCGTCGGCCTCAACCAGCCCCCCGCCATCCGCTTCGAGAGCGTGAGCTTCGCCTATCCCGACGGCCGGCAGGTCTTCGACGGCCTCGACCTGACCGTGCCCGCCGGGGCGTCGCTGGCCATCGTCGGCGCCAATGGCGCGGGCAAGACCACCCTCGTCAAGCTGCTGGCCCGGCTCTACGAGCCGACCTCGGGCCGCATCCTGGTCGACGGCGTCGACGTGCGCGAGCTCGACCTGGCGTCGTGGCGGCAACAGCTGGCGGTCATCTTCCAGGACTTCGTGCGCTACGAGCTGGGGACGACCGAGAACGTCGGCTTCGGGTGCGTGTCCCGGATGGACGACAGCGACGCTCTCCGCAGCGCAGCCCGGCGTGCGGGCAGCCTGGCCGTCATCGAGGAGCTGCCCCGTGGTTGGGACACCGTTCTGGCCCGGGGCTACACGGGTGGAGCCGACCTCTCCGGCGGCGAGTGGCAACGGGTGGCCCTGGCCCGGGCGCTGTTCGCCGTCGATGGTGGGGCCGGCATCCTCGCCCTCGACGAGCCCACCGCCAACCTGGACGTGCGGGCCGAGGCCGAGCTTTTCGAGCACCTGCTCCAGGTGGTCTCGCCCGGAGCCGGCGAGCCCGACCGCCGCCCGGTCACCACACTGCTGATCTCCCACCGGTTCTCGACCGTGCGCCGGGCCGACCGCATCTGCGTGCTCGACGCCGGCCGGGTGGTCGAGGAGGGGACCCACGACGAGCTCGTCCGCGCTGCCGGCCTCTATGCCCGGATGTTCTCTCTGCAGGCGTCGCGCTTCGATGGGTGACCTCCGTCGGGTGTCATCGCTGCTGTGGGATGCCCTCCGCCAGGACGCCCCAGGCACAGCGGCGGCGGCCGTCGCCGTCGACGTGGCCGTCAGCATGGCGGGTGCGCCGCTGCTCGCCCTGTGGCTGAAGCTGATGGTGGACGGGGCGGCAGTCGGTGACGGGCGCAGGGTGGCCGTCGGGGGCGTCGCCTTGGCCCTGTCGCTCAGCCTGTCGGGGGCGTTGAGCGCGTGGTCCGGCTCACGCTTCCAGGACCTCCACGAGTCGGGATCGCTCGTGCTCATGCAGGACGTGATGCGCCTGGCCGCCGAGGTCCCCGGTATCGAGCATCACGAGCGGCCCGAGTACGCCGACCGTATCGCCCTGCTGCGCAGCCAGAGCCGGACGCTCACCAACTACATCGGCACCGGCGGCCGAGCCATCTCGCTGGTCGCCCGCATCTGCATGACCGCCGTCCTGCTGGCCTATGTCCACCCGCTGCTGCTGGCCCTGCCGCTCCTGGCCCTGCCATCGATATGGACCGGGAGCCGGGCCAACCGCATCGTGGAGGTCGCCAACGAGGCCACCGCCGAGCGGGTGCGCCAGCAGAACCACCTCTACGATCTGGCCACGGCGTCGGCGCCGGCCAAGGAACTGCGCATCTTCGGCCTCGGGCCCGAGGTCATCCGTCGCCAGGGCCGGCTGTGGAACGAGGTGACCGACACCATGGCCCGGGCCAAGCTCCGGTCGGGACTGGTCCGGGTCACCGGGTGGTTGGCCTTCGCCGCCGGCTACGTCGGCGCCATCGTCTTCGCGGTGGCCCTCGCGGCCCGGGGGGAGGCATCGCCGGGCGACGTGCTCTTGGTGGTCGCCCTGGCCAGCGATGTCAGCGGCCAGGTCGGGCGGGCCGTCGCCCTTGCCACCGACGGAGCGGGGATCTACCGGGCGGTGCAGCGGTTGCTGTGGCTGCGCGACTATGCCGCCGCCGCCATTCCGGCCGACGGCCGTTTCCTGCCCCCACCGGAGCGCCTCAGCGTCGGCATCGAACTGGTTGGTGTGAGTTTCCGCTATCCGGGAACCGAGGCGGACGTGCTCACCGACGTCGACTTGTGTCTTCGGGCGGGCTCCGTGGTGGCGCTTGTGGGCGAGAACGGCGCCGGCAAGACGACGCTGGTCAAGCTGTTGTCACGCTGCTATGAGCCGTCGGTGGGGCGGATCCTCGTCGACGGTGTGGACCTGGCCAGTCTCGATGTCGCAGGGTGGCGGCGGCGGCTGTCGGCTGGCTTCCAGGACTTCGCCCGGTTCCAGTTCGTGCTCCGCGAGGCGGTCGGAATCGGCGAGCTCGACCGGATCGACGACATCGCCGCCGTGGAGCTTGCCCTGGCTCGCAGCCAGGCCTCCGGCCTCGGAGCGAGCCTCCCGGAGGGTTTGGAGACCCAGCTCGGCAAGCTGTTCGAAGGCGGGGCCGAGCTGTCCGAAGGTCAGTGGCAGAAGGTGGCCATTGCCCGGGCACTGATGGACGAGGCACCGCTCCTCCTCATCCTCGACGAGCCCACCTCCGGGCTCGATGCCACCGCCGAGCACGCCCTCTTCGAGCGGTACGCCCGGGCCGCGGCCGAGGCGGGCGCCAGCACCGGCGCGGTCACCTTGCTGATCTCTCACCGGTTCTCCACCGTCCGGCTGGCGGACCTCATCGTGGTGGTCGACGACGGTCGGATCGTGGCCTCCGGCACCCATGACGAGCTGATGGCCACACCGGGCCTCTACTCCGACCTGTACTCAATCCAGGCCCGGGCCTACCGCTGACCGACAGCGTCACCCGACCGCCCCATAACGGCAACGGCACGATTGCTTGTTGGGTGCCCCCGATCGCCGGCTCGGCAGCACTACGCGGACTCTAGGGTTCCGAAAAACATGACGACCTTGCAGAGTCTTCCGTCTGTCCCACGCTGAACGACATCTAGTCCATCCAGAAGAACGGTCCCCTCTCCGTCGACGATCTTCCATCCGTACCGAGCGAACCCGTTGTGCTCGTCGACGTTGGTGGTGATGTCGACCCTGGCGCCGGGAAAGCGATCGGAGAAGCCGCTGATCCGCTCGAGGATGGCTTGGCGCCCGGCGAACCGACCCCGCGGCTCGAGCATTTCGCAATTGTCGGTGAGCGCAGCCTCCAGGAGCCCTTGCCGCTCGCCAAGCTCGGAGGAGTTCCACGCTCGGTCGTAGGCTTCGATGATCTCGTCCACTCCTCGACCCCTCCGCTGATACAAGACGGTTGCGCCCCGAGCCGTCGTGCGAGCCCGCCGACCGAACTCCCCCCGGCCATGGCGACGACCGTTCAAGATACGTCCGCAGTCGGTCGATCGCCCGGGGTGCCGCCGACGTCCCAGACGGTGCCGTCCTCTTGTCGGTAGCGGCAGTAGGTGCCGGTGATGATGGAGCGCTCCAGGTGGTTGGCCAGTTCGGGAAGGAGCGGGTCGAGTTTCCGGATGGCGTCGCGCACCCGGGCTGTGACCGCCTTGCGGGCGCGCTCGGCGGGATGGTTGGCGAACTGGCGGGGACGGCCTTGTACGTCCCTGACGCGCCCGAGCTCGTCGAGCAGCGCTCGGCGCTCCGCTTCTAGGCGGGCCATGCGTCCGTCGTCGTGGTGGCGGCTGGCTTCGTCGGCGTCGCTGTCGATGTCGGCGAGCCGCTTACGGTAGGCGTCGAGCGCCTGCCTGTCCGTGAGCGTGCCTGGCTGGCCAGAGCGGTCGGCGGCGTCGATGAGGTCGAGGACGTGAATGTCGGTGCCTCGGGCCGCGACGAGCCGGGCGATGTCGGCGATCCCCTTGGTGTGGGGCACGGTCGCGCTCCGGCCGTGGAAGGTGATCTGCCACACGGCGCCGTGTCGGCGCATCGAGGCGGTAGCTGGGGGCGCCTCCCCCACGGCCTGGCCAGCCGCGAGCTCACGGCGGACCTCGGCGAGCCATCCCGGGGCGCCGAGGCGTTGGTACGTGTCGCTCGCCAGTTCGAGCAGCTGCCGGGAGGCGTCGGGCTGGTCGAGGGCGGCGGCGAGCAAACCGGCAGTGTGAGCGTGGCTGCCCGCGAACGCGACGACGGCACCGTTGACCCCACACGAGCCGGCGATGGGGTGGAGGTCGTGGAGTAGTTGGGCGCACAGGGCCCGGTCACCGAGGGCGACCGCGGCGTGAGCGAGTTCTCGCACGAAGACCGACCACAGGTAGGAGCGGTCAGCCCGCCAGGTGCCGAGGTCGACCACGGTGGCGACGTGGTGGCTGGCGTCCTCGAGGTCACCGGCACGGGCCAAGAACCCGGCGGCGACGGCGTGGGCATGGATCGGCGCTCCCGTCCAGTGGCCCACGGCGTCGGCGGCGAAGTCGCGCAGCTCGTCGGGCTGGGCTCGGGCCCGAACGATCTCGAGACGCTGGGACATGCGGACGTTGCCGGTGTCAGGTTCGCGGATCCGGTCGCCCAGCACGGCCGCCTTCTCCACACGCTCGGCGGCCGCGTCGAGCTGGCCCCGCAACAGGGCTAGGCACGCCCGACGGGTCTCGGCCACATACCGGTGGCGAGGCTGGGCGAGGCGGTCGAGGATGGTCAGGCAGACATCGAGGATCGCTTCGAACGCCGAAGAGCCGCACTCCAGCAGGGCGTTGGCGAGCAGGAGGAGTCCTTCGGCGTGGCGCTCGTCGTCG
>CADCTB010000124.1 GCA_902805665.1 uncultured Acidimicrobiales bacterium | reverse complement strand
AGGCGGAGTCGACGACCTCTTCGATGTGCGGGTCGGTGGCACGTGGGACGTGAACGGTCGGGCCCGGACCGTCGTCGGCCTGGTCGAGAACCCGCTGCACCTCGACGAGCAGTTCGCCCTGGTCGCCCCAGGACAGGCGGACCCCCCTGCGAGGGTGACGATCCACATCGCGGGCGCGCAGAGCTTCCAATCGGCCCAGCTCCCGAGCGGCACAGCTGCCAGCATCTTCGTGACCTCGGCGGCCGCGCGCGCTGCGGCGGCGGCCGCCGTCCTCGCCCTCGCCACCATGGGTCTGCTCTTCGTCGGCCTGATCGCGGTGGCGGGCTTCACCGTCATGGCCCAGCGCCGGCTCCGCGCCCTCGGCATGCTGGGCTCACTCGGCGCGACCGATCGCCACGTGCGCCTGGTGATGCTGGCCAACGGGGCGGCGGTCGGCGCGGTCGCCGCCGTGGCGGGGGCAGCCGCCGGCCTCACCGGGTGGCTGGTGCTCGCACCGCGGCTGGAGACCATGGTCAACCACCGCATGGACCGCTTCGACGTCCCGTGGTGGGCGATCGGCGCGGCGATGCTCCTGGCCGTGGTGACCGCGGTGATCGCCGCCTGGTGGCCGGCGCGGTCGGCATCCCGGATGCCTGTCGTCGCCGCCCTCTCGGGGCGGCCGGCCCGGCCCCAGCCGGCCCACCGCCTGGCGGCCGCCGGCGCCCTGCTGCTCGCCGCCGGGCTCGTCCTCCTTGGCATGGCCGAGCAGAAGCGGGCGCTGCTCGTTGTCGCCGGGACGGTCGCCACCACGCTCGCCATCCTGTTCCTCGCCCCCATGGCCATACGGGCCCTTGCCGGCGCCGGCCGGCGGGCACCGGTCGCCGTGCGGCTGGCCCTGCGAGACCTTGCCCGCTACCAGGGCCGGGCCGGCGCCGCGGTTGGGGCCATCGCCTTGGCCGTCGGCATCGCCGCCACCATCGCCGTCAGCGCGGCGGCGTCGGCGACGGGCGAGTCGGCGACCGCGGGCAACCTTCCCGCCGACCAGGTCCTGGTCTACCTGTCCTCCGACGGAGCCGGCGCTCCCCTGCCCGACACCACGCCGGCCCAGCTCCAGGCGCTCGGGGCCGGCGTCGACGCAGTCGCCGCCGCGATCGGCACCCGGGACGTCGTGCCCCTCGACGCCGCGGTCAACTCCGCCGACAGCCAGGTGCCCGGCGTGGGCACCCGCGAGGGCGGCAAGGGGACGGTCTCCCTGGTCCGGGTCGAGCAGGCGGGGGACGGCGTCTACTGGCACATGGTGGCCAGCCTGTACGTGGCCACGCCCACGCTGCTGTCCCGCTACGGCATCCAACCGGGCGAGATCGACCCCTCGACCGACGTGCTGACCGCGCGCCGCGATCTCGCGGGGACAGTGATCGCATACGGGCCGCGCCAGTCGGCGGAACCGAGGCTCCAGGCCGCCGACCTGCCGGCGTACAGCTCAGGGCCGAACGCCCTGCTGACCACCCAGGCCGTCCAGCGACTCGGCCTGCAGACGCGGGCGGCCGGGTGGCTCATCCAGGGGCAACGTCCCCTTACGGGAGCTCAGATCGACTTGGCGCGCAAGGCGGCCGCCGGCGCCGGCCTCACCATCGAGACCCGCGACACCAAGCAGTCCCTGAAGCGGCTGGGCCAGCAGGCCACCGGCGCCGGCATGTTCCTCGCACTGGGTGTGCTGGCCATGACCGTCGGCCTTATCCGCAGCGAGACGGCGAACGACCTGCGGATCCTGGCCGCCTCCGGAGCAACGGCCACCGCCCGCCGCGCCCTCACCGGCGCCACCGCCGGCGCGCTGGCCCTGCTCGGTGCCGTTCTCGGGACCGCTGGGGCCTATCTGGCCTTGGCCGCCTGGCACCGCAGCGACCTGGCCGACCTGGCCCATCCGCCCGTCGTCAACCTGGTCGCGATCGTCATCGGTCTGCCGCTGCTCGCCGTCGTCGGCGGCTGGTTGCTGGCCGGACGTGAACCCTCCGCGATCGCCCGTCGCCCCCTCGACGCCTGAGACTCCCGTGCTGTCGGTCGAGGCAACCGTCTCACGGCTTTGACCTCCACCTTCTACGAGTGGGTGATGAGGGTCCTGATCCCCCCAAGCTCCGCCCGGTGAAGGCGGTTCCGGCCATTTCCGTGACCTGCGACGAGCCTGGGCTCCGAGAAGATGGCATCGACCATCCCACAGTGTGCTGACTGGCGTTCCGGAATGCCGGCGATGGCGAATGCGAGAAGCCGCAGTCCATTGAGATGAAATCGGTGGGCAGCCCCTAACAGCGAGAACACCGCCCGACCACCAAACGCCGGCTCGAGGCCGAGCGCTGTCCAGCCGCGAATCTCGCGGCCATGCAACACGATCCTGACCCTCAGGTTCGGAAGAACGTCAACAGACCCTGCACGTGATCCGTCGCAGTGGGCGGATCAATGTCAACTAGCGCCCCCCGTTCTGTCGCGTTGACCGCACACGTACCCGTCGTCCGGGGCTGCTACGGAAGTCGACCTATGGGAGGCCTGGCGCGGCGTAGGTCGTCGCTCTCTCCACCAGCTCGAACCCGGCGGCGAAATACGACGAGGAGGAGGCGACGTAGCCGGCCTGCGGCTGCGTGTTGATGTACACGTGTGTCCCCCCGCGTTCGCCGACGAGGTGCGCCACCTCGAGACACAGCGCAACGGCGAGGCCGCGACGGCGATGCTCCGGCGCAACGCCGAGTGGCTCGATCTCGCACACGCCCGTCGCAGGGTCGAACCACGCGATGCAGCACGCGCCGAACCGTCCGCTGTTGTCATCGTCGGCGACCGCCACGAGGTCGAGGGACCGGTCGTACAGCCACGCGCCGCGCACCGCCTCGTACGCCTTTGACGTGAACGAACTCTCGGCTTCAGGGTCGACCGCGCGTCCGTCGGTGTAGGGAATCGAAGAAGGCTTCCACGCGGCGCGGTGCACTTCGATCCGTGCAGCGGTCTCGTCTGTACGGACCGGACGGATCGCGTAGCCGTCGACGTGACGACGGGGGTCGTCACGCACGACCGCAAGATTGAGGAGCATGCCGGACCATGGCTGCCGCCCGACCGGTTCAAGTCCGGCACGCAACACCGCACGAGCCAACGCGTCCGCGCCGTCCCACACGGTGATCGGCGCCTTCGCGTCGACCGCCAACCGCCATGTCACCAGAGCGTCGGCAACATCGTCACGGTCTCGCTCGACGTGGGTGATCTCGTCGCCGCCGTGCCCCGCGAATCCGACGATCGGTCCGGATGTCCCCTCATCGACGGCGACAACGACCGAGTCGCCGAGCGCTTGCCGCGACAGCCCCCACCCGAGCCCGCCGGGATGCCACCCAGAGGGCCAGACCCGGCTCGCGAGCTGCTGCATTCCGCAGACGTCATCCGGTTCCGTCGGCCGCACGATCATCGACGCAGCCTCACACGGCGCCAAGCGGACCCGCTATCGGATTCCCGCAACCTGCGAGGTTCCCAGCGCGGCCCGCCAGCTGACGCGTTCGATCACCGCAACGGATTCCTAGATATGCCGGCGGCCGGGAAGCACCAAGGGTGTCCCAGAATGTTCGGCGATCGGCTCCGGCCGGGTAGCTCGAAACCGCCGGCTTGGTGAGACGTCATCCAGCGAGCTCGGGGCCGAAGCGTCTCCCGACCTCATGCCCTGTGCTCGACGACCGACGCCAAGCACGTCCGAGCGGGCAAGATGATTGCATCGAGGAGCAGATCAACCCGCCGACATCCGGGCACACGTCCCTCCTGCAGCAGGCGCTTCAGGCGCTGCGGCAGGACGACCGCGTGCTCGCCGTCCTACTCGGTGGGTCACTGGCCAGCGGCGACGCTGACGAGGAGAGCGACATCGACCTGACCGTGGTCGTTGACGACGCCGTCGCTGATGCGTTCAACCACGAGCGAGATTGGCTGAAACGGATGGACGCACCCGTCATCACGTCGGTTGGACCAATGCCCAACCTCCTCACCTCTCTCATGCGGGACGGCCTTCGTCTCGATGTCACGGTCGAGCGACGAACCGTGTTCGAGGCGCGTCCTCGAAGGGCAGTAGTGGCGCTGCACGACCCGCCAGGGCTCCTTGCCGGCGTCGAGTTCGTCGTCCCACGGTATGAGCCGACGCCAGAGTGGCTGAGACGGAACGTGGAGGACTTCTTGCGGTTCCTCGACCAGCTGAGCGTGGTGGTGCTCCGCGAGGAGTGGATCGCGGGCGTGGACAACGCGTGGTACCTGATCTCCCAGTTGGTTGATCTCTATGCACACGAGAATCGAGCTCCTCGGACGTCGCCGCGGCGTATGAATGCACGGCTCACGGCTGGACAGAGGTCAGCGATCGAGTCGCTCCCCGCCATCCAGGCAACTGAACGGGCGATCGTGGATGTTCACGTTTCAGTCGCCAAACTCTTTATCCCGGAGGCACAGGAGATGTACCGGCAGCTTGGGCTCGAATGGCCTCAGGAGCTCGAGACAGCCGTGCGAGACCATCTCCAGCGCCGAGTCGGTGCGCGCATCTGACACGCTGGGAGGGAACTCGCTTATCCCATAAGGCCCACGCCTCCATGACGAGTGACCATCCCCCGACGCCGGCTGGGCGACTACGTGCCAGGATCCCCGGAGTGGAGATCAAGCGGTTCGATCATGTGCAACTCGCAATGCCGCCGGGTGGGGAGGATCTCGCCCGCTCCTTCTACGGTGATCTCCTTGGACTTCCTGAGACACCCAAGCCTCCGAACCTGGCCCGGCGAGGTGGGTGCTGGTTCGAATCCGAGACGGTGAAGATTCACCTCGGTGTCGAAGAGGACTTTCGGCCGGCGAAGAAGGCGCATCCAGCTCTGCTCGTCAACGACCTGCGCTCGCTTGAGGCGGCGCTCTCAGACGCTGGGATGCAGATCGTCGATGACGAGCCCTTGGACGGATACCGCCGGGTGTACACCGCTGACCCGTTCGGAAATCGCCTTGAGCTAATGGAGCCGCAGGGCAACTGACGAGCTGACCGCGTGTCCCAGAA